>JASMAO010000063.1 GCA_030754315.1 SAR202 cluster bacterium | reverse complement strand
TCGGTGACCTTAGGCCTTCAAACTCCCCTTCATATTTTCCGTCTTGGTCGAATACTTGACATCGTCTATTTTCCCTGTCCAGTACATAGACTTGGTCATCGTTTCCAATGGTTACATCATGAGGTAAATTTAGAAACCCTGACCCTTTACCTGTTTCACCGAAAGACATGATCCACTTGCCATCGTTCGTGAACTTATGAATTCTATCTTGGCCATATCCGTCGGACACAAATAGCGTGCCGGAGTTAGATAGAGCGGCACGGGTGGGCCTGTTAAAGGGGTAGCCAGGTTCTCCTGTTTTGCCCTGGGTGCCAATAGTAAACTCTAGTCGGCCGTCATTAGTGTAGGAACGGACGGTATGATCGCTAGAATCGGCTAGGAAAATCTTATCTTCTTTACTAATCCAAATTCCGTGAGGTGTCGTGAAAAGGCCTTCACCCCACGAATCGATCATATGTCCATCACGATCGAATACCAAGATGGCACCTCCTAATACTTCCGGATGAGGTGTATTCCTTACTGCAAGATATACCCGGTCATTTGAGTCGGTTGCTACGTCAGATACAATGCCCATATCTGTGTTAAGTCCCCATTCGGGAACCACTTCGTATTGGAAATCACCAAACCCAAACCGAGTGGATGTCATTTCGAGACCCCCTTTCAAATATAATGATTTCTTCTCACGTGTAAGATCATTTTATCCGTCCGATAGTTTTCCACACCTGTAACCACCCTGCAGGCCCCTCCGAGTTCGTTGTTCGTGTTTAACAGAGTGCCGTGCGACCCCTCTTCGTCACAACTCGCATCCCCTTGGGAAAATCTCCGATAACTATCATTACGTCTGCGATCGAATGCTACTATGGGGAAAGGAGAAATATATATGCCATATACGAATAACGGCAACATTCAGATCACTTACGAAGTCCACGGAGAAGGGGAACCGTTAGTGCTTCAGCATGGGCTCACCAGCAATATGAGCCGTTGGATCAATCACGGTTACGTAGAAGCGCTTAAAGATCAGTTCACTGTAATAACTGTTGATGCGCGGGGCCATGGGAGAAGCGATAAGCCCTACCAATCAGAAGCCTACGATCGCAAGCTGATGGCATCAGACATTATTGCCGTTCTGGATGCTGAAGACATTCAGAAATCTCACTACATGGGCTATTCAATGGGAGGAAGTATTGGCTTCGGCATAGCAGAATCCTTTTCGGAAAGAGTTCACTCATTAATCATTGGCGGCATGCACCCCTATCCCATGAATAATCTGGAAATGACTCCAGGTGTGAAAGCACTGGATGGCATGATGGAGTTACTCAGGGATGGAATGGAATCATATGTTGAATCAATGAATCCGCAGCCCGATCATGAACGGAGGCGCCAGCTACTAGCAAATGACCACAAATCTATAATAGCAGCGACTCTGGCTTTGAAGAACCGCCCTGATCTGTCCCACGTATTACCTACAATGACTATGCCTTGTTTGGTGTATGCAGGAGATGCCGACGTGCTGCATGCTGGTGCTGAAGAGTGTGCAAAGCATATTCCTTCCGCGACATGGATCTCCTTGCCCGGATTAGATCATGGTGAGGTCATTGATCGCAGCGATCTTGTCTTGCCACATTTGACAGAGTTTCTAAGTTCGGTTTCAGTATGATGTTGCAATAAACATCTGGGTTACCTACTTCCATATCAGAACAATGTAGCAGCTCGGTTTGACCTCGCAGTTGCTAGCTAATTTCGCTAACCTCTTCGGTCTGCGGAGAAGTGAAGGGGACAACATTAACGTACCTCCTCGGCCATTCACCACAACTACCCCTCATAGAATCGCAATTCCGTGCTGGGTCGGCAGCGCCGCCTGGGTGGCTAATACCCATAGAGATGATGACTTCATCGTGTGTTTATGTAAGTTATTTTGTGGACTCTTTCTGCATGCAACGAGCATCACTTCAAAGGAGTTCACATGAGATCTAAACCGGGTTAAAAGACCAGCACGTACCTAAGTTCACTTACAAGTAGGAACTTTCATGAACTGATGAGAACTCACAGTAGTGAACCAAAAATTCTATTCCAGTATGGGAATGGGGATTTGAGTCCCTTCCTGGGCGATACATTTCCTTGGGAAAGTGATTCAAATGCCTTGAAAACTCACAAAGATTCCGGCTGTGCACATCGTCATGGAACGATTGCAGCTCGGATCACGGATCGCTCGGACATGTCCTTGAACGCTAAGTCAAGGTTTGAGAGAGGATATCTACCGTCGACAAGTTTCTTGAACGGATAGGTCGACCGATACCGGCTCACAAAATCAAGTGCCTCGCCCAGGTGCCTGGGATGGTAGTTATGGACGCCTGTCAGGGTGACCATTCTTGTCAGTATGCGGTTAGCGTCTAGGCTGATGTAGGCGTTCGGGGATACGGTACCTGTGATAGCGTATCGCCCTTGAGCACGTAGCATATCAATACCCTGAGGGATGACGGCCGGGTCGCCGCAGACCTCAATAATTACATCGGCGCCGTCCGGGGGGCAGGTTCCGCGGACCGCGGCTACCAGGTCTTCGGCGCTCATTTCACTTACGTCAAAGACATGGTCCGCCCCAAAGGTCGACGCCATTTCCAATCGAGCCTCAACGGAGTCAATGCCTATCACCGTCCGTGCTCCATTCTCTCGCGCCAGGGCGATCCCGTAGAGCCCCAAAAGACCTAGGCCTTGGATAACGACGGTGTCACCGACACCGACGGAGGCCGACTCGATCACTGAGACCATCGTGGGAACGCCACACATGATTGGAGCGGCCTCTTCGTCGGTCATGTTACTTGGAATGCGCACTATGCCGGTATTTGGAAGGATATAACAGTAGTCTGCGAATCCTCCGAGAAAATGTGGTTCTTGATCTGATGAGATATGCCCGTATTTGCGTATGTTGACGCATTTTTGTGGGGTATCCAGGGAAGAGCAATAGTAGCATTCACCGCAATAAAAGAATTCGGTCCACGTGATCCGGTCGCCCACGCTAAGTGCTCGGCCTCGCAGGTCAGGGCCGACCCCGTCGCCGATGTCTTCGACAACACCAATGATCTCATGCCCGAGAATGCTGGGCGTCGGATTGTGTCGCTTGCCCTCCCACGAATTGATATCAGAGCGGCAGATCGTACCCATCGTGTTTCGCACAAGTACCTGGCCCGGTCCTGGAGGAACTACGGGATATTCCCTCATTACAAACGGTTGGTTGGGGCCAACGAAAGTTGCTGCCATCGCAGTACGGGTCATGGCGCTCCTTTAACCAGCCTCTCCATTACTAATTTTCAGGCCCCAGGAAACAAGCCGGCAGCATCAGGGTTGTTGGTCTCTGATGTATCTGGCAGATCTGCATCCAAATTATATTGGATTAAGGGTTTGCTCATAACTTCGCGGCATTGATTTGCGGCATCAACCCCTGAGAAGGGCCCATTAGGAATCTCTCCGTTTACGTCGGTGAACAGATAATCGACAGCCAGCTCGGCTGTCTGGACAACTTTTCCATTGAATCGTTCCAAGTCCTTTCTCGAGGCTTTGTTAAGCAGTGCCGCGACAGCCCTTCCGGTAAACACGGGTGTCTCCCCGTTTGGGAAGGCCGCGATTTCAGTGACAGCACCCCCTGGATACAAGGTCACTGCGTGCACGCCATGCGGTTTGAGTTCGGCGGCCATGTCTACAGTCAGACGGTCAAGACCCGCCTTTCCCACGCCATAACCTATGTCGAAGAGATAACTAACTCCTCCAAAGCTCGAAATCTGCACGATGAGCCCAGCTTTGTTCTGCACCATTATCGGGGCGATAAGCGCACTCATCACGTGAGCACTACGGAGACCGATATCTATTGACGAATCAAATACGGAAAGTGGACGTTCCCAGAATGGTTTGCCAAAGTGCGGCTTAATGGCGAGCAATCCGCCATACGCGCTGTTCACAAGTAGATCCACATGGCTTTCCGTAGAAATTACCTGACTCACGAAGGTCTGCACGGCGCCGTCATCGCTCTGGTCAAGCACACAGGGGTTCACGCTGCCACCCTTGGTCCCGCCGGCGGCTTCTTCTGACAGAGATTTCAAAGACTGTTCGTTGCGAGCAGTCGCGTAAACCGTACATCCCTCTTCTCGGGCAAGCACGAGGGCGATACCTCTACCAAGACCCCGAGATGCACCAGTGACAATACACACTTTGCTCATTTTTATCTCCTGCTCTTGATGACCGTACGAATAGTGAACTCAACCATCATAGTACCTAGGTCAAGCGCATAAATGCCCATGATTAACAGCCTGGCATTCCTACCTAGCTGTTAGGACGTCGTGGGGATCTTTTTTTGCACCTGCCAGATTACGATCACGTTGTGTGTACAGCCAAACTGGTGTTGAATCTGGACTTCGTATACCTGATTATCCAACCGTGCGTGCTTGGCATAAGTTAATATTCTGTGTGACAGATTTTTGATAATGTCCGGCACTCTCGGCTGGCGAAGACGGAAACTTGGAGGTTACTAGGCTAATATGGTAAAACCGAAGCAACTTGGACATCTAGTTCTGAGGGTCCGCGATCTCGAAGGATGCGAAAAGTTCTACACCGACGTACTAGGACTTCGCGTTACAAATAAACGGCCCGAAAAAATGGTCTTCATGTCTGCCGGCGATAACCTGTCCCATGAGCTGGCATTGACACAGATAAGCCCCCGCGCAACCGGACCAGACAAGGACAGGGTAGGACTCTCCCACTTCGCCTGGCAAATGGATTCATTCGAGGACCTTAAACAACTGTATAAAGATATGGGGGAAAAGGGCGTAAAAATTGGCGGCATAGAAGATCATGGCATCTCAATAGGCGTCTATTTTTTCGACCCGGAAGGCAACGAAATTGAAGCTTACTACGAATTGCCTTCGGAAAATTGGCCTTCTGACGGGGATCTCTTTGAAGGAAAATTCCCCCATAGTTTGGAGGGCGAGTCAGCAGTAAGCTCATCTTAGTTTGGATGAAATCTCAAATACCCCGTCCACGGCTGATCTTTTATGTTGTTGTAAACAGGAGTCTAAATCTTCACAATCTGGGCGTCGAAAAGCCCGCAATGTCCTGATATGCAACGGAATACGCGGTATCAACTAGGACTTAAAAGCGGAATTTTCAGGCCCGATAAGCACTTTAAAGTAATCAGCGGAAGTAGCAAGCACTACTTTCTTCTTCCTGGTTCTAGCTTTTATAGGCCCCTTTCGAAACTAGCTTACCAGAGCCTCATCCATTTGCCTTGACGCCACCTAGCCCCAGGGCGAGAAAACCGGAAAGGTTTCCTGAACAAACCTGTAATGTGAACAAGTCCCTGGCTCCTCTCAGTCTGCGGTTTTGGCAGGTTTATGTGCGAATAGGAAGTCTCGCACCTGGTTTACTGTCTGCGCGAGCACGTTTTCTTGTTCTTTCCATGGATACGCTGTTACCTCGGCTTTTGGAGCCAGTCCTGCTAGTTCCATAGCGGCTTCGTAGGAGTGTGATGGTGTGTCATCAGGCATGACCAGCATCGGCGTCTGGCACGAACGGGCGAATTCCCGCGACACGCTATACGCGAAATCTGGTCGGACCCGGTAGAGGTTGTGTAGATACGTTTCGCAAGTCTCCATATTCACGTCAGCCCGCCGGGCGATGAGCTCGGGCGCCCAGAGATCACGGCCCGAGTCGTACATTGAATCCGGGGCTTTACTGTTGTGTCCAACCGGCTGACAGAGCACGCTTGCTCGGACACGTTCGGGAGCCCGTTCCATGATTTTGAGTGCAAATGGGCCGCCGATGCAGTAGCCCATGAATAAGAACTCCTGTATGCCTAGATGGTCCATCAACCCAAGTTGGTCGTCAGCGAATGCTCCCCACGGATCGTCGACCGGGATGGGGCCGTGGGGCTCACCGCCGTTTGCATTCCGCTGGTCCATCGTGATGCACCGGAAGTCGTTCTTGAACTCCTCCATTGCATCGAACACTTGGTTAGGCCAATTGCTAACCAAGGAGTTCAAGCCTCCGCCCGGGATGAGCAAGAGAGGAAAACCAGAACCGGCTTCCTCATATCGGATTCGAATATCACCTTCGATGTAAAACGGCATACTAGACTCCTCCTAGATTCAGTGCTATTACTTTCGTTGTCCAAGAAAACTGAGAGCATTTTTACGAATGCTACGGTCAGTGAAGGAGGAGTTTAAATACAGATTAGTCATGGTTCCCCTAGTCAGCTTCGTAGTACTCTGCCTGGCTTAATTTTTTTGCCCCTTCCGCTTAGCGGTGTAAGGACACGGTCCTTACACAGATCAGGTTATGCGCTTATAGACAACACGGGAGCGGTTAGTGGCGAAGGGCCGGATCTGGGTAATCCAGTCTCCTCTGTCAGAGGCAGCTTGCCAAGCGTCTGTGTTGGGCAGATCTGGGGAGTCAATGTCGTATATTGCCAAATACTTGGCTATCCCTTTCCCATCTCCTGATTCCAATTGATACCTGGAGCAACTGTGCACACCGGGCACGGTGAGGATGTTGGGCACATGTTGAGTATCGTAGATGCGATTGAAGTCGTCCGCCAATTCGGCAGGGATATCCATCTGAACTAGGTATACATACTCTGCCAAAAAGGGACCCCCTCGATTTTTAGTCTCTCGGAGCGGATACTGTCAGATGCGCTCAGAAAACACAAATCAAAATTTTCTTGGCGGACAATACGCTGATGAACCAAGTTCATGTTGAAGAGGTGGGGAGGACCGTCCACACTTTTCACAAAGGCTCAGAATTGCTTTGGGGGCGTGAACCGTCATGACTCGGACTTTTTGATCATGCTAACCAACACTAGT
>JASMAO010000062.1 GCA_030754315.1 SAR202 cluster bacterium | reverse complement strand
AATGTTGGATTCGTTCAAGCATTGACTCAGAGCAATCGACAGCTTTATCAACCCCATACGAGAACACCTGCGCTGTCATTATCCCATCAAAGCCCACCTCACTGAGCGTTCTGAATACCACGTCCCAATCTATCTCACCATCTCCTATCTTGAGGTGTTGATGGATTCTGGCGGTCGATCCTGGCGGGTTTATGACATAGCGCCAGCCTGCCTTGTGATTAAACGTGTCGGCAAGGTGCACCTGAGCCAAAACAGGTGCCGCGTAACGAATCATCTCAGCTGTATCATCACCTAAATGGTATGTGTGCGGGGTGCAATATAGATATTTGACATAAGGCGATCCGATGGCTCTCACCAAATTTACCCCCGTGAAATTGTCTTCGATGAAATCATCGGGGTGAGGTTCCAAGTTGAGGGGTAAACCTTCTCGCTCGAATATAGGAAGCAATTCCTCTACTGAGAACCAGAACGCAGACTCACATTCTTCCGCCATATCAGGTCCAACTCGGTAATTAGATGTTTGTGGCGATGGCCCTCTGTCGAAAGTAGAGTTGACTGTTTCACAGCCAAGCTCAACGCAGATTTCGATGGCTCTTTTCCAGTTACGTACCGCTGCTTTGCGCTCGTCTTCGTTTGGGCTGGCCCAACGGTATGCAGCAAGTAACGACACTAGTTTCACACCGGTCTCACGCAGTGCCTGTTTGAATTCTCGAATGTTGTCCGCGTTGGCCCGCGGATACAAGTGTTCCGGGAAAAAGTCGTCCCTGGAACACATCTCCAGATTCTGATATCCAAGATCCGCAGTCATATGGACGGTCTCCGGAATTGAGAGATCTGAATGCATAAAAGGGTCTAGTGCGATTTTCATGGTAGCGCTCCTATGTTTTGGGACTCTCCTCCCATCGTGCGACATCCGTACACTGCAAGACAACATACAGCATTTCGGTCATGAAGTCTTCGAATAAATCTCGACTTGAATTTTTTTCCTCTTGTTTAAAGTTACACCTAGGGATGCTCCTACCAATATCCATCCTGATCTATGCTTTGGCATCAACCAGGCGGTTCCACTATTTCAACACCAATTTGCTGGGAGCAAAGCTATATTACCAGAAGTCTAGTATAAGCCTAGATGTGATGAACATATCCCATACCTTTCAACCAGATTACGACGCCTTCATCAATGACAAGCCCATGGTTCAAAATACCGGCTGATCATTCAATCCATTACATCTACCATTCGAATGTTTCGCATGTGCCGATCTAAGTAGTGTAAACTGAACCGCCTTAACGGGTATCCGGCAGTGTTTAACACCATAAGACGCCTGTTTACGTACTGAGCAAACACCGATCAACTACACTGTGGGTGTTCCGAGCTTACACACATGGGGGGCTCATTAAATTAGAATGTCACACTCACCTCAATCCTTCATTCACCCCGAAACTCCGTTCCCTGTAGGGGTTGAGTATTACCGTGGTGGCACTCCTAAAAGTGAGGTGTGGAACGAAGACTTCGCCCGAATCCGCGCGTCCGGGTTCAAGATTGTTAGGACAGCCTCTTACTGGAACTGGATGGAGCCGTATCCCGGTATTTACAAACTAGATGACTTTGATCAGCTCATGGATACAGCTGCCGAACACAGTCTATCTGTTTGGATGGACATAATGCTGGCCACTCACGGCGCTTGTCCGGAATGGCTGACTCGTGAAAACCCCGACATGTGCGCTGTGAACTGGAGAGGGCAGCCCATGATGCCAGATGCCCAGCCAGCATACTCACAGGGCGGTATGATCCACTGCTACGACCATCCCATCTGGCGTGAACGTGGCGGTGATTTATTGCGGCACGTTATCAATCGCTATAAAAACCATCCTGCTCTACACGTTTGGGGAATTTGGGATGGAATCAACTTATCCTCCGCTTGGGTGGACCAGGGAAACGGATACCCATGCTACTGTGAAAATACTCTAAGCAGATGGAAATTATGGCTCCAAAATAATTTCACATTGGAGGAATTCAATAAACGCGTGCAGCGTCGTTTCCCATCTTGGGACTATGTCGAGCCACCAAGGTCGAATAACAACGTTGTCGAAATGTTGGTCTATCGACAATTTCATTACGAAAATCTGGCAAGCCATTTAAAGTGGATGGTTGGTGTCACGAAGGAAATAGACTCAATACATGAGACTAGGACGCACGGGGCCTGGTTCCCACGTCCATGGGACGAGATCTGCGCCATGGAAGCAGATAGTTGGGGGATGTCCATGCCATCCAACGACCTTCTCACCTCACGCGACCCCATGAAGATCGCCGAAAGGGCCTTTGCATTCGACTGGTCACGAAGCATTGGACGTGAAGGACGTTGGTGGAACGAAGAAATATACTCAGGAATGGCCAAAGGTGGAGTCACGTGGAAGAAGCAGTCTGAGCCAGAAGAATTGACAGCGTTGCTCTGGATGACCCTCGCATATGGTGCAGCAGGGGCTATGTTCTGGCAATACCGCCCGGATTATCTGGCGTTCGAGTCACCGGGTTACAACCTGATGGCACCTGATGGAAGACCAACTCCACGATCTAAAGCCGTCACGGCTGCCCTGAAACAAATCGAGAGCATTTCGGAACACCTGCCTCTTGAGATTGTACAAGCGGAGGTGGCAATCGTCGTTGATTCAACATCGCAAGACATATTCACACTTAATGACGAAGGGGACCGGTTCTTGGCTGATCTCAGGGGAGTCTACCGCACACTTTGGCAAAAGGGCATCCCAGTGGACCTCTTGACTCCAAGAATGGACTGGTCGGGATACAAATTACTGTTCCTACCAAACGTCACGGTTATGACAGCACAGATATGCGAAAAGATTCAGAGGACGTTGATAGAAAACGCCGATACACACATAGTAGCTGAAGGCAGCTTCGGGATGTACGCCTACAACGGTATTTCGAGCTACAACCCTCCAGATGGTCTGGCAAATTCGTTGGGAATTAGGGTCGCAGACTTCTCTCGTGTAACGGAATACGACATCGAACAAGGTGCTAATGTTCTCGAGACCACTTACGGCCCAGTTACCATTACATCACCAACAGGCTATGCCGTACTCGAAGGCGTTGATAAAACCGCCCATGTTGCCACATTGGGCGGCAAACCAGTCGCAATGACCAATGCCGACCAACGCTTAACTTGGTATGCCTTTAATTTGTCCGCAGGTTTCAGCGACATTGGAGACCACACAATCATAAGCGGTATCCTAGGCGACGTGGGAGTGAACGCTCCTATCGCGTCGAGTGATCCAGAAGTCGTTCCAGTCACAAGAAAATCTGTCCAAGGTGGCTCTCTTTTATTCCTTTTTAACACATCACCCGAAGTTCGAAGCGTGTCATTGGACCTACTCATACCCGCTACAAAGATATTCGATCTGTTAGGCGATAGGGAGTTAGACTTACTTGACGGAACGTTTGGAACAGAAATAGCGAAATCGGGAGTCGGAGTCTTTTCAATAATCGATAACTAATCTGGCAGGGATCATTTTTTCTTAGGAAGAATCGCGCCGTTCATCGCCCAATCTGGGTAGTAATTGTAAACCGGTGTGTCAGGCAAAGGCACCCCTAACTGTTGCGGGCCCAGATTCATTGGGCCTTCTACGCCCTTCATCTTGCTAAAAACGTACCGCAGTCCTACCGATCTTAGCGTACGTAATGACGGTGAATTGAATGGGGCAACGGAGGCCGTCACGAGTTTTCCCTGGCTCAGAATCCATCTTGCAGCAGCCCCTACCACGGCTCCACCCAACCCTTTTCCACGGGCACCAGGCAAAACATCCATGCCGATCTCGAAAAAGGGATCCCCAATATCCCACACTGTGGCAAGTGCAATAAGGCTTTCTCCATCAAACACGGCAAATGCCGCTAACGAACTGGGACGGCAGTGCCAAAAGACAGAGTAGTCTGTGTCCACGAGATCAGCCGGCCCTGCGCATGACACTCGACTATCTTCGTTAATGCTCACGGTCCGTTGGTCGCCGAAAAGGTAGTAATCCGGCCCCCACACTGCAACACCGTATGGCAATGTTACACGCGCTAACTCATATGCACCAAATGTGGAAAACAAGATATCGGGGTGCAGTTGCCCCGCTAATTCACTAAGCTCATCAATCCATTCCTCTCGCGCGGAAATTACAGTCGAATTCCCAATACGGACTGCTCTAAGTGGTGGACACGGAGAATAACCCAGCCATGGCTCATCTAACGAACCCTGGTCAGTAGCAACTACCGAGGTCATACCGTCGGACATATCCGAAATCGATACTCCTAGGCTTTTACTAAGCCAATGTTTTAGTTTTTCCTCTAAAACCGAGTCGGTCGATGTCATATTAGAACGAGAATACTAACACATCCCACCAACATCGAAAATCTAGAGCAGGACTTGAACATAAGAACGGCTGGCTTTAAGGTTAGTCCGCATTGCAGTTCAAGAAAAACACACAATCCACAACCTTTAGGAGTAATGGTTATGAGTGAACCACTTAGGATCCTCAATATTGGAGGCCATCCCAAAGACGCCATCCTCTACGCTGGAGGTACTATGGCCAAGCATGCGGCACGGGGAGATCGTGTGACCATACTGACACCCACGACGGGATTGTCACATCACCTGGAAGCAATTAATCAATACAGAGACACCGGTAAAATGCCCGAAATGGAAACTCTCGTGGAAGAACGTCGTAAGGAACTAGTTGATGCCGCCGCAGAGATAGGCGTTTCAGACGTGCGCTTCTTAGGTCATCCAGACGATATCGTTACCATAGATAGGGACATCGTCAACGACATCGCCGATGTTATAGGAGAAATTCGGCCTAACATGATCGTGACCCACTGGCCAAACGACACAGTGCCTGCTCACGCGATGGCCACTCAGATGACTCTTCTAGCAATTGACGCCGCTTCGGGGATGCGTCCCGGTCGGCCATACGCCCCCACTGGAGGAGATACCGGTGGCGCGCAGGCTCAGATCTTCTATCATACTCAGATTGGTCGAACTAATGTTTTGGAAAGTCTTAACATCAGAATTCCCACAACTATCATCGATATCACTGATACTTTCATACAGAAATCCAATGCTATGAACAAGTTCAAATCACAGCATTATGGTGAGGAAAGTCCACTGCAACGAAAACTCGGTGAGACCATGGATGGTGGAGTGTATGCAATCCATATGCGTGTTGCATACACTGAGGCATTTATTACACATAATCCACAGCTTTACGACTATCTCCCATTGAGCGAGTACGGTAGAAAGATGGCTGACCGGACCGATGATGAGGCTTTCAAAGATAGAATGAAAATGCTCCTAGTTGATTAGTGCAACATGCTACTCTCCGATACCAAACAGGCCGTTTACAATGAAATCGATCGCCGAGGTGACGAGGCCATCCAAATTGCTAAGGAGGTACTGGTCAACCCTGAGCCTGGATTCCGAGAATACAAAACGGCATCGATCATAGCCGACAAGCTTCGCCATCTGGGAATACCGTTCCAAGAAGGCATTGCTATGACTGGCCTAAAGGGAATCCTAGAAACGGGACGACCTGGTCCAACTGTTGCGATAATTGGAGAACTTGACTCTCACATTGTGCGTGGCCATTCCAATGCTGACCCCCAGACTGATGCCGCACACGCTTGTGCTCACCACACGCAGCTAGGCATGCTCATTGCCGTTGCCATTGGACTGCAAACTCCCGGAATCATGGAGAACCTAAGCGGCAGAATTGCACTAATTGCTGTACCGGCAGAAGAGTACATTGAGATCGAATACCGAAACGACCTCCGCAAACAGGGGAAAATTGAGTTCCTAGTCGGTAAGTCAGAGTTCATAAAACTTGGCGCATTCGACGACGTTGACCTAGCTATGATGACCCATGCCGATAATTCAATGGGCCACGAAAAATTCAACGTTGGTGGCACATTTAACGCTATGGTAGCTAAACAAATACGTTTTGTGGGTCTCTCCGCCCATGCAGGGTCCGAGCCTCATGTCGGAATTAACGCTCTCAACGCCGCTACACTTGCATTAAATGCAATCCACGCTCACCGGGAAACATTTCGCAACGAGGACTATATACGAGTCCACCCCATCATCACGCGCGGGGGAGGTGCAGTCAGTGCTGTTCCCGACGACGTCCGTATCGAGACATTTATTCGAGGCCGAACCATAGATGCCGTGCTCTCTGTCTGCAAAAAGATCGATCGCGCGTTGAGAGCAGGAGCGATGGCTATGGACGCAACTGTTGAGATCACCACATTACCCGGGGTCCTGCCACTCCAAAACGATATTAGTTTTCAGAATCTTCACACCTCAAATGTAGATCAGTTACTGGGGAAGGGAAATACTCGACCGAGAGGCCACGAGACCGGCTCATCAGACATGGGGGATCTGTCCTCTATAATGCCCATCATTCACCCGTTTATCGCATCAGCTACGGGCCGATCGCATGGCGTGGACTATCTTGTACACGACTACGACCTCGGTGTACTTACCCCGGCCAAGTCGATGGCTGCAACCGTATTGGATTTACTTTCCGACGGAGCAAAACAAGCAAGAGAAATAGCAAGGTCTTACAACGCCCCGTTGGAGAGAACCGACTACTTATCAACGGTGCGTGGATTCGCCAGTGAAGAGACATTCAGAGGCTGAATGTCAACCTCCTAATTAGAAAGGTAATTATGACAGCACGGGCGTTCGTTTTGATAGAAACTGCTGTGGGAACTATGAATGATGTCGTTGGTGAATTAACTGATCTACCTGGGGTGGAGCGTGTTGAAACCGTCACTGGCCCGTATGATGTGATCGCAACCCTATGCATGCCAACCATGGCAAATATCGGAAACATGATTACAGACAATATTCACCTAATCAAAGGAATCAATCGCACCGTGACTTGCCTGGATATGGATGAGCGGTGAAGAAGCCACCTATCACACAAAATTCCGCTCTCTGCGCCACCTGAAGCCCATTCCTATGCAGCAGGAGTAGGATAAAGTTCTGTTGGGTCAACATCCTCTCTTTGTACAAACACCCGGCTATTCAAGGAAGCCCCTGCGAAAATCCGAAGGGTTACTCTACCCACGCAGTGCCTTCTATCTCGACCCACCACTCTGATTTTGCCAACCCTGCTACTATCAAAGTCGCATTAACAGGGGCACTTTCCCCATACTTTTTTTGGCGTATTTTGCTAACCGCTGAAAAATGGGCAGGATCGGTGATGTAGGTTGTCGTTTTCACCATGCTAGAAAGAGTTCCTCCATACGCTCTGCAAGCGTTTTCCAGGTTGTCGTATATCTGATTAAGTTGCGCCTCAACATCACCATCACCGTGAAAAGTGCCCGCTTCATCTAGAGCAACCTGACCAGCAATATAGACAGTATTACCAACTTTCACGGTTTGGTGTAGCCCCGGCATCTTAACCATAGTGTGCGGATCGAGTCTCTGAATTGCCAATTAAGTCTCCTGTATCATGAATTTGAGACGCATACTATCATGAGCGTTGAGATGATCG
This sequence comes from SAR202 cluster bacterium, assembly GCA_030754315.1. Taxonomy (GTDB): domain Bacteria; phylum Chloroflexota; class Dehalococcoidia; order Lucifugimonadales; family JASMAO01; genus JASMAO01. The sequence goes on along the minus strand of JASMAO010000062.1, from coordinate 2,146 downwards.
GCGGTATATCCACCGATCTCATATGCCTGTCTCAGCGGCAGCTAATTTCAAAAGGAACCTAACCGAGGGCATAATCCTAAAGAATTCCGGTTATGCGTACTTTTCTCTCAATATTTCAGCCGCCAAACACATAGTTTTTAACTTAATATAAACCTCATCTAGATCTGGGCGATTCCTAGTGCTCGGCGCAAATCCACATTCGGGGTTCAACGTTATCCGTTCCTTTGGTATATACTCCATCGCCCGTTCGACACGCTCTACGATATCATCAGGTGAATCTATACCCTTCTTAATTGTGCTCACGACGCCCAGACCTACAATCTTGTCCTCAGGGAAATTTTTGAGCCATCTGACACCATCCCTGTGGGGTCCCGCAAATGCGATTGTTAATCGATGTACATTCGTTCGACTCAAAGTTTCAAACAACGAATCGAACTGGCATTGATCAGTGTCTTGGTTGGTGATTGAAGTGTGCCCGCAAACGTGCAATGACAATGAAACTTCTTCGATGCCTTCGACTGCACCATTAACCCCGTTTACGTACAGATCAAGTTCACGATCCATATCCTCGATTCCGTGAAATTCCCGATAACGTGGATTGATCACATCACCAAGCCAAGGTTCGTCGATTTGGACAAGATCGATACCCAGCCTAGATAACTTCTTGATTTCTCCGTTAATTATTGGAATGCAAGTTTCCATCGCTTCTTCAGGGCTGGAGTAGACTGAGGTCGAATGTTCTGGGCTCCACATTTTCCCACCTACAGTAGCAGGACCTGGTAGAGTCGCAATAGTTTTTCCGTTTGCGTTAGCTTCAAGAAACCTTGCATCATCTGTCGTCAGTGATCGCTGTTGAACTATCTTTGACACTATTGCAGGAACAGGACCACTACTGAAAGGATTAGGCGGAATTAAATCAGGTTCGTAGCCACAAACATTGTCAAAGAAAGTGTCCAAATAACTGTTACGACGCCATTCACCGTCCGAAACGTAATCCAACCCGGCAGACTCCTGCATTTTGATCGCGCTGAGTACGGCTCCATCCAGCAGTCGGTCCGCTTCCTCTGAACTCAAGTCATGAGAATTTCTCGATTTGATTACGTCTAGTACCCATTCTTCCCGAGGTAAACTGCCAACAACTAGGGTGGGGAACATTTGATCGTTGTTGTTGGAATCAAGCATAATCGCCTATCAGGTTCCCTGGTTTGCTTTCTCAAGTATGCGTGCTTTATCAGAATCGCTAAAAAAGGGCTCGTATTGCCTCACGAATTCGGCGAAGGTTTCTTCAGCAGGTACATTGCTCGTATCAAGAATTATCTTGTGCGGTATCTTAGACGACTCGAATTCCTCCTCAAACCGCCGTAGTACTAGCTTAATATCTTCCTCCTTGATAACTCCATAATTCCGAGGCTCATCCCGCATTCTCCTGGCAATCACATCAGCCTGCGCTTTTACCAGGACCAGAGTGGTCTCAGGATTAAATATCAAAAGATCCTTCTCCACCTGTTCCATGACTACGCGTCGGTCAACGTCGAATTCGTTTTTGATCCCATAGTTGAAATACAAAGGCGCGTAAATTGCATCCTCAATGTGTAGGCCAATAAAGAGGAAATCACGATGTAACTGACCTAGAGCAGACTCGTCATCTCTCGATGGAAAGATGTGATAGTAAAGGCTCTGTCGGGTTGTCATCTCTCTCAATCTTGGACTCATTGCCATAACTTGGTCACGCTCTTCGTCAGTCATTCCTTTTAAGAGCGTTGCTCCCTCAGGATGTCCCCAAGTTTCCGGAAACTTCCAGTGACCATGGATTATGGGCAAACCTTTCGCCATAATCTTGTGGCTCCACGCATATATTTTCGACGCCAACGTGCTAGTACCGGCGTATTCACAGCCAACCAACACAAGTTTCATGACAATTGTCCTTCGCTACGTAGAATTAGAGCCACTCACCCTTCTGTTTGAATTTCTGAATCAAGACACGTTGTCTGTCAATATCAGTTAGATGTGGTTCTAGTTCTTGAATAAATTCGGTCAAAGTCTGTTCAACAGTTTTGTCGCTGGTATCAATTACGATTCTTTGTCCCAACTTGGATCCTTCAACCTCTTCCTCAAAACGTTCTAGAAGAACAGGAACATCTTTCTC
>JASMAO010000061.1 GCA_030754315.1 SAR202 cluster bacterium | reverse complement strand
GGATTGGTGCGGGTGTTCCTTGGATTAAGGTCTTTAGGTAATCGCGATTCAATTGCATCTCCTTGCCACTAAGTTAGTTATGCAGCGCGGGCAATAACCCTGACAAACACATTTTAATATACAACAAATAACGCACGGCGAGGCTGTGCCGGGCCATTCTAACAGAGCCCATCAGGGCAACCGATGCGGGGACGGTTAGTAGATCGTCCAAATGATTCCTTCTTTGAAGGGCCTAGTAAGATCGCGGCATGCCCAGTACGTGCTGCCCCAAGTACGAAAGGATCATATTGGTGCTGACAGGAGCTGAAGAAAGCAACCGCGTTTCCCTAAATTTACGCTCCACGTCGAATTCCCTGGCGAATGCGTAGCCTCCGTGAATATCCATAGCTACATTCGCTGCTTCCCACGCTGCTTCGCCAGCCAACAGCTTTGCCATATTAGCCTCCGCCCCGCAACTTTCTTGACGGTCGAACATAGAAGCGGCTTTATATCGAATCAGATCCGCGGCTTCGATGTGAGCATAAGCTCTGGCGACCGGGAATTGGACTCCTTGGTTGGCACCGATCTGGCGGCCGAACACGACGCGGTCGCCAGCATATTTAGTTGATTTGTCAATGAACCAACGACCGTCACCGATAGCCTCAGCAGCGATGAGAATCCGCTCAGGATTCCAGGAATTTATGATGTGCCGGAAACCCTTGCCCTCTACCCCAACGAGGTTTTCCTCTGGCACCTCCAGGTTGTCGAAAAAGACAGCGTTAGTGTGGTGATTCAACATTACGTCGATTGGCTGAACCTGTACCGAATCCCCTGCATCACGTAAGTCCACTATGAAAACCGACAGGCCGTCAGTCTTGTCCTCAAGATCCGCGTAAGGAGTGGTTCGGGCCAGTAGCAACATCAGATCGGATTCGAGGACTCTTGATATAAAAACCTTCTCTCCGTTGATAACGTAGTGATCGCCGTGTCTTACCGCAGTTGTTTCGATGCGGGTGGTCTCGGAACCAGCATCCGGCTCAGTAACAGCGAATGCTTGAAACCTCAAGTCGCCGGCAGCAACACTAGGAAGGTAGCGATCCTTTTGCGACGCATTTCCATTTCGAAGCAAAGTGCCCATCGTATACATCTGAGCATGGCATGCAGCTCCGTGGCCCCCGGAACGATTTATCTCTTCTAGTACAATGCTCGCTTCGACAATTCCCAGTCCCCCTCCTCCATACTCTTCAGGGATGAGGATTGAGAGCCAGCCAAGCCGAGTTAGTTCTTGCACGAACTCTTCGGGATACTCATTCTCCAAATCCAGCTTTCGCCAATAAGAGGCTTGGTACTTTTGACAGACATCCCGGATCGCTTCTCGAATAAATTGTTGTTCGTCGGTCAGATGGAAGTCCATCACCGCCCCTCACGTATTGTTTGGTGTGCCAAACACAAGTATTGGTAGTCGGAGAGTAACACACCTTGACGCTGCTGGGACATATCAGCGAGATGGAGGGCGACATCCGCCGTCAAGAGGTAATGAATCTACTCCACTCTAAAGTGGGTGCCGAGCGCACGAATATTTGAAGAAAGAAATAAACTCTGTTTGTTCAGTATCCCGAGGCGCCGTTAAAATGTATCAGATTTGGAAGCTATGAGGACTGTACATAAAGTGTCTATGCTGGGACTCCGCAAGAGGATAAAGGCCCAAAATGTGGTTAATATTGTTTTGGCCGGAACGCTGCTTCTTGCAATTGGGCTGCGTATCTACGGAATTGATTGGGACAAAGGCTACGCCTACACACCGCACCCAGACGAACGCGCAATATTGATGAACGTTAGCGCCCTTGAGTTTCCTTCGATAGGGGACTGGCGCCTCCTTGGAAGTGCTGAGAACAGCCCGTGGAATCCCAGATGGTTTGCCTATGGCAGTTTCCCACTATACCTCCTGAGATTCATCCAGTACGTTTATGATTGGTTGCCCTGGAGTGACATCAACGATCTGCGCATAGTTGGGAGATCCATCTCTGCACTTGCGGACGTTGCGGCCGTTGCCGTGGTTTACTTTCTTGGGAGAAGTGCTTACGGCCGCCGGGAGGGTCTCCTCGCTGCGGCTATGGCGAGTGTAGCTGTCATCCACATCCAACTCAGCCATTTCTATGCCGTGGATACGCTCCTCTCTCTCTTCACGGCGGTGTCTCTGTTTTTTATGTATCTTATTGCCCGCGATGGTAAGTGTAAGTATTCGGTGCTGGCAGGCTTGTTCATTGGACTAGGCCTCGCCACCAAGATTAGCCAGGCACCAATACTCTTCGCTTATGCTATGGCACACATCTTATTCCTGGCCAACGCAGTGGGTAGGGATAAGGCCCACACCACCGCTCTAGAACGCGCGCGAATTTCACTTCAAGGTATAGGCGGAGGAGTAGCTGCGATGTTAGTAGCGCTCCTTGTAGTTCAGCCTTACATGTTCCTGGACTGGTCTAATTTTTACAGCGACGTTGTTGAGCAATCCGAGATGGTGCGCAGGATTCGGGATTACCCTTACACGCGACAGTATATTGACACCCCGCCGTATTGGTACCAGATTCGCCAGCTAGCAACGTGGGGCCTGGGTTGGCCTATGGGCATCGTTGCTTGGGCGGGACTTGTTTACGCTGGCCTACGTTCAACACCGGTGCGATTTGGATTGGCCTACCTCGCTTTAGGTTGGGCTGCTCCTATGTTGCTGCTCTGTTTCTCTACCGGCATTTTGGTTGTGCTAGCCTCCTCACTGATGGCGTTCATGGCCACCGTTGCCATGATTCCGTTAAAACGACGTCAAGCGAGACCGGACCTACTTCTATTAGCATGGGTTCTACCATACCTTCTAATCATCGGCGCCTTGGAAGTTAAATTTGTGCGCTATCTGCTACCGGTCACACCGATACTTTTGATCTTTGGTGCGAGGCTAGTGATCGAGGTATGGGAAAGAGTGTCCAACAACTTCCCTAAAATTAGGCCAATTGCGATTGCTCTGGGAATACTTGTGTTGGCCTCGACAGGACTCTATGCGATTGCGTATGTGGATATCTACGGAGAGTCCCATACCGCCGTACGCACCTCCAACTGGCTAAAGAGCAATGCGCCGAAGGGCGCGGTGATTCTTAAGGAACACTGGGAGGAGGCCATACCGGGCATAGGTGAGATGCAGGAACTGCCTCTCTATGAAGACGACACGCCATTTAAATTCCGTCGAATCTCAGAGATGCTCTCAGAAGGCGACTACATCGTTTTGTATAGTAATCGCCTCTACGGAACCATACCGCGATTGGAAGAAAGGTATCCGATCAGTAGAGAATACTACAGAGCACTGTTCGGCGGTCAGATTGGCTACGAACTGGTCAATCTAGAAACCGCCTACCCTACAATTGCGGGGATCAGTATTGTCCACGAAACGTTTAGCCGGCCTGGTTTGTCCGGGCCGGCTAAGATGTCATCCTTTGAGCCGAAGACGACTAGGAAGATAAATCTTGGCTTCGCTGATGAAAGCTTCTCTGTCTATGATCATCCTACCGCCATGGTTTTCATGAACGTCGAAAAACTTGATGCGTTGGCGATAACTAACATCTTGGACAAGATGGTTGGCGACAATGCAGTAGTTGCTCAACAGGCAGGTAAACAGACTCAGAACCTCCTCCTCTCGCCAGAGGATGCCGAAGCTCAACGCAAAGGTGGCACCTGGGCCGAAATAGTCAGAACCGAAAGTTGGAGTAACAGGCACCCAGCACTGTCTTGGCTCATTGTCCTTGAAGGAATGGCTTTCATTGTTTGGCCGCTGACCTTTTTCCTATTTCAGCACCTTCCTGACAGAGGATATCTGTTTGCCAAACTTGTGGGTCTCCTCGGCGTAGGCCTGATTACTTGGCTACTGGCAAGTCTGGGGTGGATGGCGTTCTCCAGCCGTGCTGTTGGTTTAGCGGTAGCCGTTATTGCGATTCCCTCTTTTTCGATATTTCTCAAACGCCGCGCTGAAATAGCAGCCTTCCTAAGAGCGCAGTGGCGTGTACTTGTCTTAGGAGAGGCAATATTTCTTACAGCCTTTTTTGCTTTAATTGCAGTACGGATGGTTAATCCAGACCTCTGGCATCCGTACCTTGGCGGTGAAAAACCGATGGACTTCGCTTACCTAAATGCTGTGCTGAAATCGAGCTACATGCCGCCGTATGACCCCTGGTTTGCTGGTGGCTACATGAACTACTACTATTTTGGACAATTTCTCACCGCGATGCTAATCCACGTTACGGCAATTGAGCCGAGCATCTCATACAATATTGCGGTACCCATGTTCTTTGCATTAACTGTCTCCGCAGCGTTCTGTCTGGTCTACAACTTGGTGGAAACCTCCAGGATTAGTGTCAGTCCTATTGCGCCCGTTGGGAGGGAAGATAGAAATAATGTGAACGTGGAGAGACTCCCTTGGCCGTCAATTGTGGCAGGCTTAGGAGGGGCGATTTTTGTCGCTGTTCTTGGCAACTTGGATGGTGCAATACAGGTAGCACAGGGAGTTTGGGGCGCTACCATAAACCACCTGCCGGCGGAGCCTTTTGATTATTGGCGTAGTACTAGGATGATGCAGCCGGGCAACGAAATCACCGAGTTCCCCTTCTTCACGTTCCTGTTCGCTGACCTACATGCTCATTTGATGGGATTGCCATTCACACTGCTGGCAATTGGGATGGCCCTAGTTATTATGCTCGATGGGCCAGGGCATGGGACAGTACCTCTGTCCCGCTGGAGACCAGCAACGCTCTGCAGATTGATCTTTGCTGGCATTGTGGTCGGGGCCTTAAGGCTGATCAACACATGGGACTATCCCACCTACATGCTTATTGTGGCTGCGAGCATTTTTCTATCTGGCTACTTTAATAATGGGGGATGGAGCCTCACTGTACTGATTGAATCGTGCTTAAAAGCGCTATTGGTTTTCCTGGTCGGGTATGTTGCTTTTTTGCCGTACCACTTAAGTTATGAAACGTTCTTTAGTAGTATCGACGCCACAACTAACACCACTGTGCTTGGCCAATTTCTTGCCATTACAGGAGTATTTGTTTTCATAATTGGATCGTTTATTCTTCGTGAAGCAGAACAATGGTTTCTCCAAATTTGGCACATCCTTAAAAGCAGGGCTAGCGGCATAGATGTAATAAAGTGTGTTAATTCTACTGGTAAGCACAAGGCTCTAGAAAGCTCAACCCTGGCCCGTGCACGGCTTGCCGTTCTGATGGTAGTAGCGTTTGTTGTAGGAACACTAATCTACTTTGCGGTCATGCCGTGGACAGGCAGCACTATACCGTTCATTTCAATCATGTCTGTCTTTGTCATCGCAGTAGCAATTGCGGCCATGCGATCCCATCGGGCCGATGCTCCACAAGTAACTATCGTGTTGGTGATGGTTGGGGTTTCCTTAAGCTTAGCCATTGGATTGGACCTCTACCGCATTGAGGGGGACATCGATCGCATGAATAGCGTTTTCAAATTCTATTTGCAGATATGGGTGATATTGGCTGTGTCAGCACCCTATCTGCTGTGGAGGATGTGGGATCGGAAACGAACGCCGATCATACGTATGAGCAACTGGAATAAGCTGTGGGTGGTAAGCCTTTCGGGATTGATCATAAGTGCGTCCATCTATCCCGTTCTGGGTACCCAATCGAGGGCGAGGACTCGATTTGATCCCCTTCCGGGCACACTCAATGGCACAACCTACATGAAAAGCGCGGTTTATCGGGATATCAACGGCCCGATAAACCTTTCTGCCGACTATGACGGTATTAGGTGGCTACAGTTTAATGTTATGGGATCCCCGGTCATTCTTGAAGGAGTAACTCCCCAATACCGTTGGGGAGGGCGAATATCTGTCTACACCGGATTGCCAACCGTAGTGGGCTGGAAGTGGCATCAAGAACAGCAACGCTGGGGTTATCGGCAGTCCGTCCGTGAACGACACAGCGACGTCGATACTATTTATAGCACGAGTGATTCTGAGAGGGCGTTGGCACTTTTGCATGGGTATGGTGTCGAGTACATTTACGTAGGCCAACTCGAGCGCCTTTACTACCCGGAAAAAGGACTCGCTAAGTTTGATATTGCCCTCAGTGACCATCTAGATCCCGTGTTCAGATCTCCTGAAGTCACCATATACCGCCTTCAGGCTAGGCCAGATTCGTAATTGACATAAGGATAGCCGGTGCATAGTATCTGGTGCGTTGGTGTGGTGAATAAACAGATCATCCTGGAGGTATCTGATGACGACGGCATATATTTTAATCGAAACAAACGTGGGTAAATCTCGCGAAGTGGCCGAGACCCTCAGGGGCCTTGAGGGCGTCCAAACAGTTGACAATGTCACAGGTCCATATGACATCATCGCGGTTCTCTCCGCTACTGACCTCGCTGCAGTTGGAGAAACCGTAACTAACAACATACACGTAATTAACGGCATTACACGCACTGTGACCTGTCTCACGGTTGGATCCGGACAATAGGGCCTCACTGGCTTCCGCAAACCCGCCCCTCACCCTCAAAAAAATTATGCATGCGCCTTGCTTACGCCATAAGGGGGCAAAAGGGAAGATAATAAGAGTTATGCCAAATTTGAAACCGCATTTTCCATGGAAGCGTCGAGTATTAAGTATGGATTGGGTGTCACACGGGAAATCGGATTTGAAATGTCGAGATTGGGTGGGCAGCGAGTGATGGTGGTCACAGATCCTTTTATGGCTCACAGTGAACCTGTTATTACAACAATGGCGGCTCTACGAGATGTGGGTATTGAGTGCGAACTTTTTGACGAGGTGGAAATTGAGCCAACCGATGCATCATTTAAAAAGGCAATCGAGTTTGCAACCAAAGGCGGGTTTGATGGATATGTGGCCGTAGGTGGTGGATCCTCTATAGATACTGCGAAAGTGTCAAACCTCTACGCAACCTACCCCGACGATTTCTTGGCATACGTTAACGCACCAATTGGCAAGGGCTATCCCGTTCCTGGCCCACTCAAGCCCCTCATCGCAGTTCCTACAACTGCAGGGACGGGTAGTGAGACGACCGGAGTAGCCATCTTTGACTTTCTCGAAATGCGTGCAAAAACGGGCATAGCACATCGTGCTCTGAGACCGACGATGGGCATAGTAGATCCACAGAATGTATATTCAATGCCCAAAATGGTTGCCGCATGTAGCGGATTTGACGTTTTAAGCCACGGGCTTGAGTCGTTCACTGCGATGCCTTTTTACCAGAGGGAGGCGCCTCAAAATCCCGGACTTCGACCCGCATATCAAGGGGCTAACCCAATAAGCGATGTATGGTCAACTAAGGCTATACAGATGGTGTCTGAAAATATTGTGAGGGCCACGAACGACCCCTCCGATCACGAAGCTCGTGGTTCAATGATGCTGGCCGCCACTATGGCAGGAGTCGGTTTCGGCAACGCGGGCTGCCATCTCCCGCACGGCATGTCTTACCCGGTGGCTGGCATGGCTAAAGAATTTGTCCCTGAGGGATATCCCTCAGGCCGACCAATCGTCCCGCATGGAATGGCGGTGATATTGAATGCCCCCGCTGTTTTTAGATTCACTGCACCCGCGGATCCGAAACGCCATTTACATGCTGCTATGTTGATGGGGGCAGATACCGCCAAAGCCTCCGATGAAGATGCAGGGGAGTTGGTTGCAAACTCGATTATTAACCTGATAAGGCAGCTCGGGCTACCCAACGGCCTTGCAGGGGTTGGTTATTCAAGGAGTGACGTGGAGGACTTGGTCTCGGGCACCTTGCCCCAACACCGCGTGACAAAACTCGCGCCACGGCCTGCCGGCCCCGACGATCTGCACCGGCTTTTCCTCGAATCGTTGACTCTCTGGTAGTTCTGTGCGGGAAGAAGATATATGTTGATCCCTGCGTAGTCGCGCCTGGCAACATCAACACACGAGGAGGGAATGAGACAGTTAGAGGTTGCCATAGGGGTAGAGCCATGGAGGCCATCTTCTATATGTTGTCGCATCAATAATGGGGTAGAACATGAACGCCGACAAGATCACTCCTAGTGTGAGTGGAGTATCTGCGGTCGAAATAGCGCGCGATGCGGCTTTGGCTGCAGGAGAGATACTATTGGATCGGTTTCACCAGTCCAAACAGGTGTCATTTAAAGGCCGTGGGAACATAGTCACCGACGTGGACATGTTAGTTGAGCAGCAGATCCTCGCAACGCTGTCAGAGCAATTTCCTGCCATAGGCTTGCTGGGCGAGGAGTCGCCTGGAACAAAACCCGACAAAGGACTAGTCTGGGTTGTGGACCCCATTGATGGCACACGCAACTACGTATCAGGCGTACCATTCTACTCCGTGGTGATTGGATTAGCATTCGATGGGGAGCCGCTGTGCGGAGTTACATATGATCCGGTTAGAGGAGAGATGTTTCATGCTGAACGAGGCAAGGGCGCTTTTCTCAATGGCAACAAGCTTGAGGTTTCGGAAAAGACTTTGCTTTCGGATTCCATTATTGGAACTGAATTGAGCAACAACGCAGAGGGAGCCCGCAGCAGTTTGGATGTAGTGAGGAACATTTGGCCTAATATGCAGACGGTCCGGATAATGGGGTCAGCGGCGCTAGCAATCTGCTATGTAGCAGCAGGCCGGACAGACATATTCTTTCATCACCAACTTGGCCCTTGGGATCAGATAGCTGGCCTGTTACTTGTAGAGGAGGCCGGGGGATTGGCCACTGACCGGACAGGCAAACGCGCCCAACTCTTTAGTGACGGGCTTATCGCCGCCAACCATACTCTTCATAAACTGTTCCTACGTGCTACCGAAGGCCTTTCGTGGCGCCTGGCAACCTAAAGCGCAACATTAAAATGGCACGATTATATGAATCCATATCAGTAAAATCAGAAGGGCCTGAAAAGATGCTTACGGCCTAGGGCAGCGGCGCCCCCACTTGTTGTTAAAGCGACAGGGCATTATTGAAAAAGATGCCGGTGGACACGATTAACTTTGCAGAAAAAAGAGACAACCTAACCCTTTGCAGACTGGGTTCCTTGTGATAGGGTATTTTGTGTGTGATTGACCCGATTAGCTAGCCGTGTGCTGAATTAGCACTGCTAAGGAAGGAAGCTCAGCATGTCCAGGACAAAACTGGTTTTGTTCGCCGCTCTCATAGCGCTCCTAGCGCTCCCTGCGGGGTCTGTATTCGCGATGGGGCACTACGATTTTTCAGGCACCGCGGCTGTTAAGGACGATGCGGCTCTGAGCGATGCCATAACGTACACTATACGCGGTGTGCCAAACCCCAGCGAAGGGACAGAGTATGTGGGCTGGCTAATATCCAAGTCTAGCAAGCTCAGCACTGGCCCAATGACCGTGGTTGGCAACGCAATCTCACATTCCTTTGATTCCAGCAATCCAAGGTACACAGGCGAAAACCTTATTCGTAATTTCAACACGATTTCTATCACGGAGGAAGCCGTAGGATCCAATCCTGACGTTCCCGCAGGGCCTGCGGTTTACTCATACTCAGTTCCGCTATCAGCGATAGCGCACATACGAAACCTGGTTAGTGATTGGCCGGAAGGTTCTGGCTCAGGAATACTCACCGACCTGCAGGCCCAACTGGAGGTTTCCATTCAGCATGCCAACAAGGCAAAATTAGCAGCAGACGCGGGCGATCTTGATGGAACTAAAAAGCACCTTCAGCGTGTCATCGACTCTGTTAATGGGGATGCAGGCGTTTTGTTTTACACTGCGAATCGGAAGCATGCAGGACTGGCAGCTGGCACCGTTTTGGGAGACTCTGTTGTAAACGGTCACGGAGGCCTCGTTGAGGCGCACGGAGCGAATGCAGAGCGGTGGTCGATTTCTGCGACCGTACAAGCGCAGAAAATAATAGATACTACTGACCTGTCTCTCGCTCGAGTATTGCTTGGCCCTGGCGGCAATACGGTCAATAGCTACCTAGACGCCGCGCTTAACGGAAATCCACTTTCTGGTGACGGTGGAGCCAAGCAGGCTTATGCGGAGTCGCAACTCATGGCCACATTCACACTGCGTACTGGAGCGCCCAACGAAGACGAAATTGGCGGTGAAGTCGTAGAAGAAGAAGTGGTTGTGGAAGGAATACGTGCCCCTGGCTCAGTTGGAGATCCTGCTGTTCCTGTGATTGTTCATTTGGGCCTGGTGATTGGGCTGATGCTCGTTGTGTTCGGTACTGCAATAGTTCAGCGGCGGCGTATAAACGTACGGGTTTAGCGGGCAGAATTCAGGAATATAAAAGAGGCTCGTCCTTCTCAAAGGATTGGGCCTCTTTTCTTTTCGTAGTATCAACTGATAACTCTTTACGAACAGGATGTATGCAAAAACAATTCATTAGTAGATCGAATCAGGCACATGGTAATTAGAACGTATGAAAACGCTATTAGTATGATTAAACAGGCGCTCTGGGAGATTTGTGGTGCTCTTATGATGACGAGCCACTGCAAGTTACGCTGTCCCTGCTGTGGTTACACCAGGGACTGTTCTGATCCATAGGCGTGTGTGGTGATAAAGCCTTGGCTGCGCGGGCGGCTTGCCATAATCGGCTTGGTTGTTGTTATAGGCCTTTCCGGGGTTTTCTGTAACCCATGGAAAACAGTTCCTGCAACCGACCCCACTGCTCGCACGGCTGAATCCCTACGACCAGACGATATGTCCAAGAACCTTGTCATGGATGCCGAAAGCGCGCCGATTCTAAATGCAACACCAATACCTGAGCCAACACCAACCCTCGAGCTAACACCAACCCTCGAGCCAACACCAACCCCTACACCTACTCCTCAGGCGATTTTTGATCCAACAAAGATGCTTATGGAAGTTGGGCAAGAGATGAGGGCGCTGTCCTCCTTTCACTTCCGACTGAGTCATGAAAAAGGCAGCACAGAGATATCAAAAGGGTTGTACATAGAGGATGTGGAAGGACATGTGGTCAACCCCGACAAGATGGCCATGGAATTTCAGGGTACATTCGACAAACGTTTAGTAATCCGGTCACGGTTGATCATCCACGGAGATAGGGTCTATATGACAAATCCGTTGTCGGGTAAGTGGGAGGATTTGTCTGAAGGGATAAATCCGTTTGAATTCTTTAGCCCATCAAAGGGAATTGTCTCCCTGATGGTACAGGCTAAAGACATGAAACTTTTAGGTGTGGTGGCAGGCGGCGGTGCCTACCGGCTAGAAGGGACTCTCCCAACGAGTGCTTTGTCGGTACTGCTCGGTGACACGCTACCCAGTGGCTCTGTTGCCTGCGAACTCACTGTAGAAATTGATGCTATGTTGTTAAAAGAAGCTAGAATCGTTGGCAAAGTAACTTCTTCCGACCAAGAAGAATTCGTTCGGGTAATCACACTCTCTGCTTTCAATGAGCCAGTTTCAATAGAAGTGCCTAGGCTGGAATAGCAGCTGCATTCTCTTCTAGTGTATCCACCGCCACGAGCAGGATCGCATTATCCAAGGAAGTGCTACTGGTTGGAGAAGAGGCTAAGGAAAGGAAGTCCTGCTTCGACAGAGGCTTTATGGAGGAAGGGTAGAAACTCACGCTATTACACCAAGAGGGTTGTCGGTTCTATTTGCACCAAGCCTAAAAGCAATTAGCGGAGGACTGCTACCGTAGGATTGTATTTCACTGTGAACAAAAGTAGCCACGGTTACACTTATCTTGCCCTTCTGTCAGTCATACTGGGAGTATTTATTGCTGCCGCTGACCAGACAGTGATAGCAACTATATTACCCGCGGTAATGATTGACTTGAAGGTACAGATAACCGACTTAGACAGGGCTTCTTGGACGATAACCGGATATTTACTTGGCTACCTGGGTGCTATGCCGCTAGTAGGAAGGCTGTCGGATAACTGGGGCCACCGGCGATTATTCGTTATATCGATGGGCTGGTTTATGGCAGGCTCTGTCGCTGTGGCCTTAACATCCAGTCTGTCATGGATTATTGCAGCTCGAGTCTTCCAATCTATTGGAGCAGGGGCCCTCCTCCCTATATCCATAGCTATGGTGGGCCACCTGTTTCCTTCAGGTCGGCGCGCGGTTCCGCTGGGATTAATCGGCGCATCAGCAGAAATAGGAGGGGTGATCGGGCCATTGTGGGGAGGTGTGATCGTCCGCTTTCTAGAATGGCCGTGGGTCTTCTGGGTAAATTTGCCTTTAGGCGTGATGGTGGTTGCCATGGTACTAGTATTCACTCAGCCAAGTCCCCATATCCGATCCCGCGTTGATTATCTCGGTGGACTGCTGATTACCTCCAGTCTCGTTGCACTAACCTTAGGGCTTGCGAGAATTGTAGATGCGGATGTGCAAATGGCTGGATACTTTGTAGCGTTTGCTGCCACTCTCGCCCTCTTTATATTGAGACAGCGGGCTGTTGGGGAGCACGCTATTATTCCACCCAGGCTGTTTAAGAGCAGGGCCTTCGCTGCGGCAAATGGGACGCACCTTTTAGTGGGGGCCGCACTAATTATCGTGATGATATCGTTGCCGCTCATGGCGAACACGGCACTTGGGTTAACCCCACTGGACGGAGGGCTGTTATTGATGCGGATGACTGCAGCGCTCGCGGTGGGGGCAATAGCTGGCGGGTTCGCGTGCAGAAACTTCGATGTTCGGTTGCCAGCGGCACTTGGCCTCGCGCTCGCTATAGCAGGGTTTTTCCTGATGAGTGAGTGGACTTTTAATATTAAAGACCCGATACAAACAATCCATCTGACTATCGTCGGTTTTGGATTTGGACTGCTGATTTCACCTGTAACTCTTGCTGCTACTGAATCTGTGGGTGAAGAAAATCGTGGGGTGGCAGCGGCAACGATCATGTCTACGCGCATGATAGGGATGACTCTGGGGATAGCGGCACTGACTGCATGGGGCACAGACCGTTTTCAAGATCTCGTTTCTGGCATCGCGATTCCGTTTACGATTGCGGGTCACACAGGGCACGAGGTTCAAAATCAGGAATTTGACACACAACTTCGTTCAGCAGGAATGATCCTCTTCAACGAGTTTTTCGTAATAGCTATGGTTGTTTGTCTTGTGGCACTGATCCCTGTGGCATTCATGGCCTGGGACCGATTTCGCACCCGAGACTAGATCTATATATGCCGTGGTGTAGAGTGCGGGTCGCAGAAAGCACACTAAAGCGTCTGCGTTATGCATGAGCCAAGATGAACTCTATACTTTTCTATATTTCGGAGCGGCTATCTGAGTGCCATCGGGGAGAGATTCTACTTCAAAGTCGCCGAACAGCAGCGGGGTTTCCCTGTTAAGTATCTCCAAGATCATAAGAGCAAGCTGTCGAATTTCCCAATCCGCATATGCCGCACCTCGCATCTCAATAAAATGGCGCCATGCCCTTACATTAGCCGTAACGAATATCTTGGTTTCTGTCGCGTTCGGTAGGACGGATCTTGCGGCCTGCCGAACTGCTTTGCGCCTATCCCATTTAGAATCAAACATCTCCTCAGGAAGACTTTCCTCTAAAGCACTTACTAGCTCGGAGTAGCTGTCGGTTGCTTTCTTAAGCGCGTTTTCAAATATTGACTCTACATGGCTACCTGTTCCCGCTTCCCGAGCGATAGCAGGCGGCATAACATACAAGCCTTCTGATTCATCGACAAATCGTTGTGATCTCTGGCTGAAAGCAAAACCTGCCCGGTGTCGGACCAACTCATGTGTCAAACTGCGCGATACGCCAGTGATGACGAATCCATAGTTGACATGTTCGAAAACGCTTCCGTCCCCTTTAGTTAGCAGATTCTCTACGAAGTCCTCTATGTACTTGCGGCCTCGGCCGAAACTCATGTAACAGAGACGAGCAGAGATCTCCACGATGGCAGCTGACTCATCTCCTCCAGCGCGGATACTCTCTGGGATGGGCGGCACATTTTCGTCGTTAAGCAACGCAGCAATCTGCTCCCAGTCGACGGCGGGTCGTGAAACCAGGTATACGTTAGGCTTGACGACGTGTGTCAATAAATCACCCTCCGCAAAGTATCAATTGGTCCATCATTCCTTGCAAAGAATCGACCCTCGTGACCGACCTCAGTGAAGAACACGAGATTAGATTAGCAGGAAAGAAGGGTGCTCCAGAAGTCTCTTGACCTCTACAAGGAATTGAGCGCCCTCTGCGCCGTCGGCGACGCGATGATCTACAGAGATCGTCGCCGTCAGCGTTTCGGCTATCTTGATTTCATCGTTATCTACAATTGGTTTTTTGGAAACCCTACCCACTGCGAGCACTGCGGATTGTGGAGGATGGATGATAGCTGCAAAGCTAGAGACGTTGAACATCCCCAAATTGCTGGTGCTGAAAGTGCCACCAGTGTATTCTTGGGGGTGCAGGGTGCCGCTCTGGGCACGATCTGCCAAATCTTTGCTTGCGCGGGCGAGTTCTTTCAGAGACATTGGGCCGCTGTTCATGACAGCTGGAAGTATCAGGCCCTCCTCTTCAGCAATCGCTATCCCTATGTTGATTTCTTCGTTCATGCGGATACCGTCTTCGTCAAAGTAAGCGTTGAACTTCGGGTACTTTTTCAGTGCCCCGATACACGCCTTCAGAATTAGGTCGTTGACGGTGACCCGGACACCCTCGCCCTCAAGGTCTTTATTGATTTGGCTACGCAGCGACATCGCTGCAGTCATATCTATCTCGGAAGAGACGTAAAAATGAGGTGTCTCCTGTTTGGACTTGACTGTAACCCGCGCTATTTGTTGGCGCATTCTCGAAAGGAGAACCTTCTCTCCGAACTTTGGTGGTGTTGAAGGCGCTTGTTCGTTAGAAAGCGTCTCAGGGGAAGGTAGGGTTCCAGCGGTCGGAGCTGGCGGGGCAGGCGGATGACTATCTTTGTAAGCCATCACGTCGCCGCGAGTGATTCTATTACCCGGGCCAGTTCCGGACACCTGATTTAGATCAATATTTTCCTCCAAGGCTAACTTCCTTGCAACAGGCGACGCACGGACGCTCGTTTGGGGGGCTGGGGTCTCTGAATCATCGGCAATGGTTGAAGGAAGCTCTTCCACGGGCTCCTCGGCTTTACTGGTGGTCCTAGGCGGTTCCTCTATTGCAAATTCGTTCTCTTGGGGGGAAGGAGCATCTTCGATGTCAGGGATCTCTTCGTCGAGACTCCCTACTATGGCTAATGGATGTCCGACTGGGACCGTGGTGCCTTCTGAGACCAACCTTCTAAGCAGGACGCCTGCAGCCACTGACTCGAATTCGACAACGGCTTTATCTGTTTCTATTTCCGCCACTGGGTCGCCGATATCAACCTCTGTACCCTCGGCTTTCAGCCATCGTACTAAGGTCCCTTCGCGCATGTCGTAACCCATTTGTGGCATGTTTAGTTCAGTAGCCAGGGTACGCCCTCCTAGTTAATTTTGCAGGTGAAGCAAAACGTGTATTTTTTCAAAGACCGAAGCCGTTATCTATGGCATCTATAATACGTTCGGGGGTTGGCATAACGGCGGCTTCGAGATCCTCAGAGTATGGTGTGGGGACATCAATTCCACCGACGCGCAACACAGGGCCGTCAAGATAATCAAAGGACCTCTCTTGTATCGTGCTCACAATCTCGCCTGCAAATCCCCCGGTTTTCCACGTTTCCTCCACAACTACTGCTCGCCCCGTCTTTTTTACAGACTCGATTATAGTATCAACATCTAGCGGCCTTAGTGTACGTAAATCTACAACCTCAACTGACACCCCTTTTGTACTTAGGGCGCCCGCGGCTTCTAGGGCTACATGCACCATACGTGAATAGGCTATTATTGTCACGTCAGCCCCTTCTCTTTTCACTGAGGCCTTTCCTAGAGGAATCGTATACTCTTCGTCGGGCACATCCCCGGTGATGTTGTACAGTAAGGCGTGCTCTGAAAATATTACTGGATTGTTGTCAGAGATACACGAACGCAGCAGACCCAAAGCGTCGTAAGGGTCTGACGGGAGCACTACCTTTAATCCCGGCACAGAGGCGAACCATCCCTCGAACATCTGAGAATGTGTCGCGCCCAACGAGGCACCCCCGCCTGTAACGGTTCTTATTACCATCGGAATCGTGATCTGCCCGTTGGACATATAGCGAAGCTTAGCGGCATGGTTAACGATTTGGTCCATGGCGAGCAGCATGAAATTAACCGTCATAATTTCCACAATAGGACGCATTCCACCCATTGCGGCACCTATCGCAGCACCAACTACGCCAGATTCAGAAATAGGTGTGTCACGGATTCTCTCAGGGCCATACTCGTCAAAGAAACCCTTGGTAACCACATAGGCACCCGCATATGCCCCAATGTCCTCTCCCATCAGGAACACACTGTCGTCTCGATCCAGAGCCTCGCGCAGACCTTTGGAAACAGCATCTCTTAAAGTAATTTCTGTCACGATTTACTCATTCCGCATACACATGTTCGTATAGAGATTCAGCAGGAGGCCGGGCACTCTCTTCGCCGAATAGGATTGCTTCTTTGACGGTTTTTTCCACGGAGTCAGAAATCCTCAGAACGTCCTCGGCAGATAAAAGTCCTTGTTGTGAGGCAGTCTGTTTGAATGACTCCAGGGGGTCTTTGTCGCGCCACTCATCGACCTCCGTGGACTTTCTGTAAGCTGATGGGTCAGCCATAGAGTGACCCCGGAATCGGTAGCATATTGCTTCAAGAAACACAGGACCGTCTCCGGAACGCACCCGGTTGAGGGCGTCGATCGTGGTTTCACGGACTTCCGAAAGGTCCATGCCATTTATCTGTTTGGCGGGAATTTTGTAGGCGGAAGCAGCGTCAAAGATGTCCTTACCTCCTGCGCGAGACCGTTCCACGTGGGTTCCCATTCCGTATAAATTATTCTCAAGGAAAAAAAGCACCGGCAGTTTCCACAGAGCCGCCAAATTTAATGCCTCATGGAATTCGCCTTCGTTTACGGCGCCATCCCCAAAAAAGCAGGCAACTACTTGATCCTGGCCTCGTTGCTTTATTGCGAGTGCTAGTCCTGTAGCTATAGGCAATTGGCCACCAACGATGGCGTATCCGCCCATGAATCCCTTTTCGGTGTCGAATAAATGCATGGAGCCGCCTTTGCCACCACTGCAGCCAGTCTCTTTACCCATGAGTTCTGCCATTATAGCGTTGGGCTTGAGTCCTCGAGCTAAAGCGTGCCCATGGTCCCGGTAGTGAGTTACGATATAGTCGTCTTCTCTAAGGGGGGGTATCGCTCCCGCAGCTACAGCCTCCTCTCCGATGTATAGGTGGAGAAAGCCCTTAATCTTACCTAGCATGTAGAGCCGAGCGCTTTCCTCTTCGAACCGCCGAATTAAGCACATCAGCTCAAAGAGCTTGGCCGCTAGTTCAGCATCCATATTTTTTGTGGATAATGACATACTAAACTCAATTATTTGTGAATTGCCTCTCCGTCAGCGTCAAGCGCGGCCTCTTTGACCATCTCTGAGATTGTTGGATGAGGGTGTACTAGCCAACCCAACTCAGAAGAGGTCGCTTCCAGCAGCCTCGCCAGTGACAATTCGCCGAGCATCTCAGTTGCCTCTGCGCCAATCATGTGTGCACCGAGAATATCACCCACATCCTCTTCGATTACAAGCTTTACCATGCCCTCAGTTTCCGCCATTGCAAGTGCCTTTCCACTTGCAACGTATGGGAATGTCCCTATTTTGACCGCTAGCCCACGTTCTCGCGCCTGGGCTTCGGTCAGACCGAAGCTTGCTATCTGCGGCTGGCAGTAGGTTCCTCGGGGCATCAGTTCGTAATCCAGCTTGGGGGGATTGAGGCCCGCAATATGCTCCACAGCCGTAACGCCCTGAGCCGATGCTACATGGGCGAGTAAGGGGGGCCCTGTGACGTCACCAATCGCGTATATACTCTGCACATTGGTGCGCATCGAATCGTTGACAGGCACGTAACCATTTTTAACTGCCACACCTGATCCCTCAAGACCGAGGTTATCAATGTTGCCTTGTGCACCGATAGCCACTAAAACCCTGTCGCACTCAATCGAGGACTCGCCGTTGTTACCAGACACCGTTACAGACGCGTATCCGTCTCTGACGTCGATCATACTAACGCTTGAGGCAGTGAGGGACTTAATGCCTTGTTTGCGGAACTCTTTTTCGAGATGCTTGCTGATATCTTCATCTTCTTGGGGCACAAGTCTTGGGAGCAGTTCCACCAGGGTAACCTCGGCACCGTACGTCTGCCACAAGTGAGCAAACTCTACCCCGGTTGCGCCTGCCCCAACGATCACAGCTCTATTTGGAACGTCCCGATCCTGCAATGCCTCGCGGCTGGTGATTACCACCTTGCCGTCGATTGTAAGGCCAGGCAATTGGCGGAATCGTGCCCCAGTAGCTATAAGAATGTTCTTGGTGGTGAGCGTGTGGTGCCCGCCTTCAACGGAGACAGTTGTTCGGTCCTTGAGAGAACCAAACCCTTTAATCTGCTCTACGTTGTTCTTCTTAAGCAAGAAGCCGATTCCTCTAGTGAGTCGACTCACTACCTTTCGGCTTCGGTCGACTGCTTTTCCAAAATCAGGGATGACTTCACCAACAGCAATGCCGAACTGGTCGGCACGCTTGATTAATCCTAAAACCTCAGCATTGCGTAGAAGTGCTTTGCTCGGGATGCACCCCCAATTGAGGCAGACCCCGCCTAGCTCATCACGCTCAACTATTGCGGTTTTGAGGCCTAGTTGGCCCGCACGTATTGCTGCGACATAGCCACCCGGCCCGCTGCCTATGACCACGACGTCATACTCTGGCAAGC
>JASMAO010000060.1 GCA_030754315.1 SAR202 cluster bacterium | reverse complement strand
ATAGGTTTACCGATAGAGGGTTCCATTCAAGTTAAAGACTCCATTATTATAGTGAAATGATAAGTATTACTCTCAATTGCCCCACCTCACTGACTTGAAGTTTCTAGTTCGAACTGGTATGGATGGATTGCGTACTTTGGTTCTTAACTCCTGGCTAAAAGTATCGCTAAGTCTGGGTATTATATGGTACGCTGTAGATGCCAGTATTTGGATCGCGTAACGGTTACTTATTCGGCTTCGAGGAATAGATACTTAGCGGTGACCATGTTCCATTGACGTACGCACGTGCCTTCAGTGAGTTGACCAATCCAATTGGGATGATTGTTCGGTTTTGTTTGATCCCTTGAATTGCCAGATCGAACCCAGTATCGCTAGATGCGGGTGTTCCTTGATGAACTTCCGCGGCGATAACATTTTGTCCCAACTTCAGAAGTTTGGGGGGTACCTCAAACTCGAGAAACTGCCGTTCATCATGTGTCCTTACTGCTAGCGTGCGATAAGTAATCTTGCCTTTGACCGGCATGTTGCTTCGCAGGATTTCTCTACCATTCAGATAGACCACAGCACCATCGTCTCGGCTAAGCAAAAGTTGGAGAAAATCGAAATCGCTGGCAACTGGTAAGGTGAAAGATCGACGAAAATATGTCGTGATATATTTGTTTTCTGAATTGGGTCCATACTGGGTCTTTGTAACTTCGCCATCATTGCCGTAGCCGAGTTTCGCTTTGCCTGATTTCCATTTGGAGTCGTCGAATTCAGCTTCGAACCAGGCCTCTCCCTGATTGCTTCCGTCGTCGAGATACTTCCATTCGGACGATCTTGGCAACAGCACGTTCTCGACTGTAATTCCCTTGATTACTGTTGCTGTGGGGTTTGGGCTTCCGTCTTTTTGTTGTGGGTCGCTACCGTCGGTGGTGAAATACACCGTCCCCGCCGTTGCCAAGATCTCAACCGAATTTCCGATGGCTTTCAGATTGGGAGACTTGATATAGCCGAGATTTCCCGCGGCATTGAGTTGTTCCAGGACTACATCTGTGCGTTTGGGGAACCAGGTTTGTAGCAGACGATCTCGCTCGGGAATCCAGGCGTCATTACGAGTGAATGGTTTCTCCTGTTGGGCATCCCCCCAACGCGCAGACTCGGCCACGATCGCGTCTTCGATCTCTGAGGCCATCTCTGCATATCGGGCAGCGGCCCGTTTGGGTGTCAATGCCCCATCGTCAAAGAAGTGAAGTTGCACTCGTGATAGAGCTCTTTGGCGGAAGGTCTCATCTCGCAAGAGTTGATTGAAGAGGAACGAGGGGTTATTTCCATTATTGGTAAGGGTCTTGTCATCACCTTCGGCGTTATCGAGAGTCCGTTCCGCATCCCAGGAAAAGAAATGGTATCTTGCTCCGGGGTCGCGCCTGCGTGCGGCATACCAATTATGGCTATCCCAATCGTCGTTGCCGCCATAGAAATTTACCAGCATGTAATCGATTAGATTGTCTAGGTTGACGAATATACCTAGGGCGTCCATTACGTTTTTCGACGTAGATTTTCGTGCTAGTTCGTGCATTCTCTGCCAGGATTCCGTTGTTCCGTCGATGGCCTTGCCGGAGTTGAGGGCATCGTAGTCTTCTCGCTTCCCACCAAGGTAAGCAGCGGCAAACGCGCCACTCGGACGTTCCACAACGTTGTAAATCCCCCAGTAGAGCCCATTTAGGTAAAGATGAACAAATATGCCATGGCTTGATGGCTGTCCCATCGCCAATTGTGAACGTCGTATAAACTCATCGCGAAGATGCTGTGACTGAACCGCTCCGGCTTGCCATGAATTATTGAATCCACCACGGAGTATCAGCGTGTCGAAAGAGGTCGTAGCCTCCTCATCCGAGAAAAAGGGAAAGTTGAGCTTGTTTGCTCCGTAGGTTCCCTTAAACAAAACTCGCAGGCTGTGCTTGGGAAATATGCGGTTGCGACCGAATCCTCCATAAATCCGCAAGCCGCAGTCAATTTGAAAGCCCTCGGTTCCATCGGGTTGAATAAACTCCAGTGAGGTTGCTTTTTCCCAGGATTTCCCGTGATCCATAGGGTTTGAATAGACACCGTTCGGCCCGAACAGATCAGCTTGGGGCATGGAAATCGACATGGTGGGAATCGCGCGCAATCCTTTCAGCAAATCGGCTTGGTAAACTGTGTCTTGTACGATCCTTGGATCCATCGCGTAGTCTGCGGGAAAAGACTCCCATTTGTCCGGAAACCCCGCCGGTGCTTTTGGTTGACGCGCGACAGCCATGGGGAAGATATAGGTGTGTGTTGAGACTGGACTGCGACGCATCTGCTTCTGGAAAGCAGCAGCTCTTACAATCGTCGTTGATGAAATGAAAATGGGGTTAAGGTAACGATGCCCCGTAGTTAGTGTTGGCACCGTACCGTCCGTTGTAAAATAGATAACAGATGAGGGGGATTCATTGATCAAGATGAGTTGGAAAGGCGATTCACACAGGGACCTTTTGCGACTGAATCGCACGGAGTTCAAATCCCCCATTACAACCTCAGTGTTACGTCCACCAGGCGTAGGCATTGATAAAGATCCTATGGTGCCATCCGGTGCTACACCGAAGGAAATGCCGCGTGTCTGTGTCGGATAGCGACGCCCGAAAAAGGACACTATTTCGAGCGTCCTGCCCGTACTGTGGATGAGGGCCAAGTATTCCCCTTTTGTACGTAGCTTGAAATTTGTGTGAAGTTCTGAATTGGTGTTTTGGCGGTTCTTTCCCGAAGCAAAAATGACAATCAACTGATTCTGTCTCATTACCATTTCTGGGATCGGCCACTTTGTGGGCTTTTCAATGTCATCGGTCAAGAACAAATTGGATGTACTCGCCATATTTGGACCAGGATTGTGTAGCTCGATCCAATCAGATAATTCTCCATCTTCATCTGGATACTCGCCCACGCTGTTAGCCATGAACTCGCTGATGCGGGGTGTGGCGAATGCGTAGTCCACATGGACCGTCACAGTGGCGCGACTTTCTCCATACTCGTTTCGAACCGTGATTTCATATTCTGTCGTGTATTTGGGAATGATCGTCATCGTTCCCGATTTTTGCGAGATGTCGCCTGGCTGCGGAGTGATGCGGATTTCTTTGGTATCTTCGGTGACTGACCATTGAAGTTGCGCTGATTCTCCCGAATTGAGAAAACGGCGAGATGTGCCGAACGAAACAACACTCGGCCGTGGAGAGGTGGTCACACCGCTACCTTTTTCTGAAAGGGCAACAAACGACTGACCGTCGGCTGGATCGCGAGTGGCATACTTCCATTTTCTGTTGCCAACGTTGATTTGATTCGGAGATTGCGCACGATGCAAACGAATGAGCTGCGCACTGACTCCCAGGTCGTAGCGTAGAGCCTCGTTGGTTGAGAGAACGTAGATAGATTGGGCTTCCAAGGCGGTGAGTGCAATCGAGAAGATACCCACATCATCGATTGCACCGACCCAGTGTCCGATTTCGCCGTGTTGGTTTTCCCATGAATTCTCTGGATTGTTACCTAGCAACAGGGGATGGTTGGAGTCTCCTAGGATAGCCATGTCGGCTCCCCCGGATTTTACAAGTACACCGTCAATGCAAAGTAGCGTTTTCATTTGAGCAACGGTAATTGCAACCACGTGGTGCCAACGACCGTCATTCACTGTCCCCCCAGCGGGAGCATCAAGCGGGTCTCCCTGGGAGCCTCCGAAATAGGCCAGCCTGTCGGGATCAATAACATGACGAGCGAGGTGGTACTTATCACCATGACCCTTAGCGAGCAAAGTCTCGAATCTTTCAGACCAGGCGTCGACACGAAACCAAGCAGAGATGGAGATGCTCTTGTTTCTTGCTTCGAGATCCGGGCTCGTTGGGATCAAGACGTGGTTGGAGCCATCTAGGACAATACCCTTGCTGATCTTGCCATCCTTGAAGGTCGCTTTGCCGATGAATTTGCCATCATCTTTAGCTTGACCAAACGATGCAGCATCTTTCAAGTCACCATCCAACGGCCAATACGCGACCAAATCCGCATGGATAGTAAGGGTAGAAGCCAGCCAGACTGCAATCAGTATGGTGCTGCAAGGTACTCGAAATTTGGCATTCCTCAAATGCTTTTTCATACGTTTTTAGTGCTGGCAGAAATAGTGAAATGTATCAATTTCAGTTTCTACCAACCTCCAATTATACTAAATGGGGTTGCTTGAATATCAGATGGACTTCATCTAACCACTTGACTATGGGAGGAAGTCCTACCGGTTCACCCTCAGTATTAAGAACCAATAACTTATTAGCTTAGATCAGCTTAAGTCTTTGATTGGTTATGGCATGGGTAGTTGCAGAGATAAGGTTTGGCCTTGTCGAAGTATTTTGACTGGCACGCGATCACCCGATTGATAGTTGAGTCGAATCAATAAATTGAATTGGGCCGTACTCATAGCCTGTCGGTTTCCTGCCACTTCGACAATAATATCTCCGTTTTTCAAGCCAGCCTGTCTAGCTCCTTGGTTGGGAATCCATTTGGCTCTCAGGGCCATATTGGTTAAGGATAGACCTAGTTCCCGCTTCTCCTCAACCGTGATTTCAGGGGCATGAATCCCCACCCGTGGTCGCAGGCTCCACATTGAACCTCGCCAGGAAATGTCGGTTTTTCGCCAATCACCCCTTAGATAGATGGTGCGTTTTAGCAATGATCCTTCTCGTTCCACCTTCAAGTTTAGCTTGGCCTCCGCCGGTAGGCCGTTTAGCACCCATTGCAAATCCGCAACTGAAATAATGGACTGCCCATTGGCCGTCTGGATTTGGTCGCCGACTTTAAGATCGATCCCCATGGTGGCCGGGTTCAGTAACACCGACTCAATTACATTTCCCTCATCCACGTCGATTTTTAAACCGATATTTTCAGGCAACGGATAAAGCCAAAGATCTTCGGTCTTAAAAGTGCCTTGATCATAGGCTGTATTTCGCCATCCATCATAAATGTTGTGGCAGTGGATACAGTTGCGGGAGCCAACGGGTTGATTCAACTGCTTCTGCATTCGCTCGCGCAAACCAGGAATCTCTTTGGCTCGTTTCCACCTTGGATTAGGTTGATTTTTGCCCACTAGGTGTGATCGATTAGCGGGGTAGTCTTGGTGGAGGTCTAACACCCGTTCCATGGCCCTCTTCAGTGATGGTATTGAATTATAAGCCATTGGCCCTTCGGCCGAT
>JASMAO010000059.1 GCA_030754315.1 SAR202 cluster bacterium | reverse complement strand
ATTAAAAACGATAATATAAATTTTAAACTGAATGATAGATCTCTGCAGGACCAAATGTCTCCAGAAAATAGGGATGCAGAAACTTACGCACTTCCTAGCAGAGGTTACATTTTTGCGGGTACCCATCACGCAGTTGATAGCCGTATTCTTTGGCCAGATCGAGATAGGCACAAGGGTCGCGTTGACATACTATATTCACCAACTCGTTGTCGGTATGAAATCCACTCGCCATCCATTCAATCAGCGGCTTTTCGTGGGCATTATTGACAACGATGCCAACAGGTTTGGATATTGCAGAAAAAACTTCTCTGTGACAGGTTTAATCTTACTACTCCATGCGAATCGTCTTCATATATAAGTATGTCGCGTTTTTAATTGTGCTGGCATTTAACATGATGATCACTTTTACGTCCTACTCCATTCATTTCCTGCAATTTGAACTTAATAAGGTCTTGAAACGCTAAGCTCTCTCGAATGATGTCAAAACCACTATCCATTCGAGCCTTCATAACTGTGTTTTTATCTAAGTTCGCTGCCATCTGCAGGGATTCTACAGATAGAGTTTCATTATTTTCCAGAGCATATGTTAAGGCCAATCCATAATATGGCTGGCTGCATTCTGGATCAATCTCAACTGCTATTTGAAATTCACTAATAGCTACAGATAAGGCACTTTGACTAACATAAATGAGCCCCAGATTGTGATGTGCTTGCGCATATTCTGGATTAATCTCGATTGCTATTTGGTATTCGCTAATAGCCGTATCTAAATCACCTTGGCTAGCGTAAATGACTCCCAGATTGTAATGTGCTTGCACATCTTTTGGGTTAATCTTAATTGCTATTTGGTATTCACTAATAGCTGTATTTAAATCACCTTGACTATGATAAATAAGTCCCAGATTGTGATGTGCACCTGCATCTTGTGGATTGTTTTTAATTACTTGCTGAAATTCACCGATAGCCGCTTTTAAATCGCTTTGCTTACGATAAGCAACTCCTAGACAGTAATGTGCTAATACATATTCTGGGTTAATCTCGATTGCTATTTGGTATTCGCTAATAGCCGTATCTAAATCACCTTGACTGTGATAAATAAGTCCTAGATTGTGATGTGCGTCAGCGTTTTTGGGATCAGCCTCGATTGCCTTTTTATACTCAACTGCTGCAGCCTCCAGATCACCTTGACTGTGATAAATAAGTCCTAGATTGTGATGTGCATCGGCACCTTTCGAATTCATTATTGGAATACTATAGGTTATATCTTGGTTGGTAAAGGCATCAACTACAGCAATTGCGTTTTTAAGAGGCGTCCCTGGTTGCATAGATTTCGCAGGTGCGAGAATGTAGCCACCACCAATACTCATTTCTTGAGTCAGATGCTGGACCTCGTCTCGAATTTCCTGTGGCGTGGCGAACTGGATGGTACTCTGGCTACCAAGGCCACCCCAGAATGTAATCTTGTTCCCATACTTCTTTTTGAGCTGGTAGGGATTCATCCCGGTTGCCTCCGGTTGCACACTTTCGAGCACGTCGAGTCCGATTTCAATAACATCGGGCATGATACTGGCGATGCTGCCACAGCAGTGGGAGATGACGATCTTTTCTTGTGCATGCACCGCATCGTAGATTGTCGACCAACGTGGTTTGAAGAATTCGCGCCATCGTTCTGGTCCAAGGATAACGCCGCGCTGATCTCCCCAGTCGTCTCCGAACATAATTGCGTCGGCGGAAATGTCAGCACACTGCTCCACCATTGAAAGGCGCAACTCAGTCAATCGATCAAGGAGCTCAGAATAGAAATCTGGCTCAACTATAGCGTCCATCATGGCGTTCTCGAAACCGCGGATGCCCCAAATCTGCTCGAATAATCCCCATCCGATGTTGATAATGCTGAAGGATTCTGGATGAGCCTCTATTGCTTTTTCAGCGTTCTCCTTGAGCATTGGATTAACGAACTGATCGGGCGTTGGGAAAGAATATCCTTCAAAGGAAGGGGACTTCAAACCCGGTGTTTCCATATGCCAAGGACGCTGATCCAATCGCCAGAGTGTGCCAAAAATATCGCGTGCATGGGTTTCATTAATCGATTCGCGATTGAGTACATCAATACCTCCAACGTTTCTGATATATGGAACGAACATCGTATTCCAAAACTGCCTACCATAGTGCTGCTGTAATTGTTCGCTTAATGCCACGTCGTCGCAACCAAATGTATATGGCACCGGATGCGTCTCTTCATGGTTAATTTGTGCCAGTACAATTTCTCGAGGTGTCATTGGATTTTCTCCTATTCATTAGATGGAGGATATGACTGCGTGAACGTGTCCCGCGTAGGTTTCAGTAATTGTGCTAGTGCTGACTACGAAACAGAGCTTACTGTTTGCCCAGTTATACGCAAGAAGTACACCAAAAATATAATAGGAAAGGAAATCGAACGGAAGTTCTTGGCAACGAATCTACTGGATGGTTTGAGTAGCACCACAATGTGGCAGGGTTATCTACAACTGGAAAAGGAACGGGTGGTGCGGATCCGGACGCTAGAAAAAGACGGATCCAAAAGGACGTACTTACAGGGAATAGGTGATGCCAGCGGAATGAACTGAGATGAATTCGAGACTGAAATCCCTGTCGTGGATGCTGACCACATGTTCACTCTTTGCAACCAGCCGATTATAAAAAAGACGCGCTACAGGCATGGCTTCAAAGACCTGACATGGAAAATTGATGAGTTTCATGGTGTCAATGAAGGTCTTATTGTAGCAAAATGGAATTAGAGAGCGAAGACCAGCAGCTCGAAAAGCTGAACTTTACCAGTGTTGCTGGTCAGGTAAAATACCACAACATGATGCTACTGAAAAAGCCATATACCATATGGTAATCTGTTCGTGAAGAAATTAGAAGATATTGAAGTTCAGCAAGCCATATTAATCAGGATCCCATCTCTTGGCGTCGGATGATTTCATCTTGGGCGGGCTTTGACATGTCCACAAAAGCAGCACTGTAACCGGTGATTCGAACCATCAGGTCGCGATGGTATTCCGGGTGAATTTGGGCGTCGCGAAGTTCCTCTGTATCGGCGAGTGACAGTTGAACCTGCAATCCACCCATCTCAAAATAGGCTCGAAGGAGTGAAGACAGTCTCGTCAATCCCTCTTCTCCGGCTACGAGTTTCGGTTGCATTCGTACGTTGAGCGCACCGGAGTTGATACGGTTAAGCGGTAGCTTAGAAACCGATTTTAGCATTGCAGTAATCCCATTCTTGCAAGAACCTGGATATGGCGAAGTGTTTTCACTGGTGGGCTGTCCGGCCTGTCGACCATCAGGGGTCGCGCTAATTTCCGCACCGATGTGGAGATGTCGCATGTCCGTTTCAAGACATCGAAAAACGCAAACTTCGTCTGTTGAACCCAGGCGACTAGCATTGTCGATCTCTTGAGTAATTGTGTCGAGTACTCGTATGGCATGTGCATCCGCCCGGTCGTCGTCCTGCCCGAATTTCGGCGCATTTAGACAGAGTTGGCGCAGCACTTTCTCATCCGCAAAATCGTTGCACAGGGCATCTTTGAGCGTGCCTAATGAAACTTTCTTCGACCTGAAAACAAGCTCGTCAAGAACTGCAAAGCAATCGGCCGCACTCGCTATTGAGGAAATAGCACAAATGATGTTGGGATACTTCACACTACCAAGTGTCCAGGAACGCGCCTGAGTAATTGGGCCATCAAGGAAGCAGTCATCAACCCGCAAGGTGCCCGATGCGCCATGGTTCCATTT
This sequence comes from SAR202 cluster bacterium, assembly GCA_030754315.1. GTDB lineage: Bacteria > Chloroflexota > Dehalococcoidia > Lucifugimonadales > JASMAO01 > JASMAO01. The sequence goes on along the minus strand of JASMAO010000059.1, from coordinate 4,241 downwards.
TTGGCGGCGATCTCGCAATCGATTGCAGACTTCCTCTATTTCCTTCCTGAAGGATTCTGCAAAGCGAACATACACGTCATCGATGCTTGAAGTTTCACTCTCAGCCCCAACTGAGAAATCACTATTAGTATTGAACAACGCATCAAGGAAATAGGCAGGTAACAACGCTTGGTGTCCTTCAACTTGGCGTTGTATTCCGGGTATGTCTGGCCAATTACAGCCGTGCATGGTATATGTTACGGCATCCTCTTCATCAATGCCACAGTGAATCATTGCCGGAATAATGTTCTCATCATTGTAGACCATGAAGCTAGAGTTGGCACGCATCTTATCACATGCGATCCTCCAAATTCTTTCTGGTAGGTCAGACGTGTAACGCAGTACAACAAAAGGGTTCTCGAATCGTGGAACGATCCGTTCTAGAAATATCTCCGTTAGCTCATTGGCAACTTCTGAACCATCCTGTCTTCGCCCGCCAAGTACGACATACTGTGGTGCGTCATAAGTCAGATTTCGCAACCAACCTGTGTCCGTTTCCGATCTGCCGCTCATCTGGTGTTCACCACGACCGAGAACAAGATTATTCTTGCAGTAAAAATCCTCAATCAGATCTCCAGCTTCTTCCTGGTTGAGGTGTCCTCCTGCCAGGTCTTTGCGGTAAAGATCCAGCAGAAGTTCATCCATTCGCCCGAAGGTCAGTGTAGGATTCATGGAAAGCATCGTACAATAGACATGTCCCACTAGCCAGAGAAGTTGCATCCCTTCGGCAAAAGTTTTCGGCGGATATTCCGCAATGTTAGCGCAATTAGTCGCCGCTTGAAAAAGCTCTGACTCTTGGGCAACTGCTGCGTAGCGCCGAGCGTAGTTGCGAAACGCCTGATAAATGCGGATTGCACCTCGCAGGAAATCGAGATGTGCTCCGCTCTCTCCATTGGCAACTCGCCTGTCAAGCTCTTGTTGAGCAAGAGCTTCAAGACCGGGCAAGCCGAAGTGTACAAGTTTATCCCAGGCGAAACATTCATGTCCACCATCAGTCATCCAAGAAGGTATAGACCTCCCATTCCAAGCTTCGATGACTTGTTGGAAGAATTCTTCCTGTTTCTCGTTAGGTACTTCTTCGAGAATCCGTCCCAGAATGAGATCGTCCTGAGATACTGGAACTGCGATATTATCGAGCAAATAATAGAGTCCCTCGCCCAATTGAAGCGGTTGATCCAGTTCTTTGACATGGTTATCAGCTTTCCATGTCACTTTGAGACGTTCAAGAGTCGTGCTATGAACATCTTTGTAGCGTAATTCCGAAATAGCTTCTTCAATACGTAGATAAGACGCATTGGTTTTTAATGTTGCTTGGGTTGAACCAATAACTCCATAGTATTCCCTTTCTGCTTGAGAAATTGCCATCTGTGTTCCTCTCGTGAATTGAAGTTGATATTTGACTGTGAACCTGTTAGCGAATCGACCTGATAGTAAATTAGTAGATTTTTTTGTCAAGAAAACATCTCACTCAATGTGCGATATTTTGGTAACGCGCGTCGTTTTGGTGAACAAATTAAATATAATGGTAACGGTACGGAAGTTGAATCGTCATGGCTCCTATTTCCTCAGTTCGTTGATATTATCTATGACCTTGTGGATGGCTTCCATATACCGTTTCATCATGTCTAAATCATTAGGCGAAGTTAAATCGTGCTGGAGAAAGTTAAATTCTTGTTTCGTCACTTGTTCTGTCACAGGAAGTGAGCCAATTTCGTACTTTGGTGTCATTCCGTGAGGACATTGAAATGGGCATCCTTTTCCATAAAGGTCTAGCTCCTGGTAGATAGTACGATGATGTAAAGGACCAACATGGCAGGGAGTGCCATCAGATTCAAAGACGTAGTTTGCACCATCTATATAAGTCCACGTCGTTACCCCTTCCGCATTTAGAGCCGCCACAAATTTATCTCTGGGTACACCAAAATGATTCTCATCGTATAGACACGTATACATGTGGTAGACGTGTCTAACTTCAGGTTTAACATACGGAGGCGTAATCCCTGGTATCTTGCTTAACTCAGAAGTAAGGAAGTTTGCATTTTCTATCCTCGCATCTGTGTTCTCATCCATTGTCTTTAGGTTCTCATACGCCAGCGTTAGAGCATGCCCATCTGGCCGATGATTATCCCCGTAACCACCTGTTGCAACATACTTCCGTAACTCAGGTGTCGTTACTATTTGTGAGAGCATCGATGGATGTTGCCCTGCTAAAGCGGCACGTTCATAGAATTCTTGGCTATTGGTCGTTAGGACACCTCCACTGCTAGAAGACAGTGGTTTTCCAGCGAAGCTGAAAGTAGTAATATGAGCTACACTACCAACCATTTCACCGTTGATTTGGGCGCCTGTTGCCTGAGCGGCATCTTCAACCAGCACTAAATTGTTTTTTTCCGCAATCTGCTTTAACTCAACAACAGGGGCGGGATGTCCATAAATGTCAACAGGAAGTATTACTTTCGTCCGTTCTGTAATCTTTCTTTTAACGTCTTTGGGATCCATGGTGAAGGTCTCATCGTCTATATCCACAAAAATGGGGATGGCATTATTGTGTAACACACAAGAAACGCTAGCCAGCCAAGTAAATGAAACGACGATCACTTCATCACCCGGCCCAACGCCTGCGGCCGCCAACGCAGCATTCAGGGCCGTTTGTCCAGAAGACACTGGAAGTGCATACTTAGCGTCCACATATCTGGCAAACGCATCTTCAAAAGACTCTGGGTTTCCTCCTTTCTTTGGCGAGTTAGCATCTCTTACAATTGTCTTTTGACCACCAAGTAAAGCTAGTTTGCTCATGAAACGTTCTCCTTTGCCTGCTGAGCATTAAAAACGATAATATAAATTTTAAACTGAATGATAGATCTCTGCAGGACCAAATGTCTCCAGAAAATAGGGATGCAGAAACTTGCGCACCTCCCAGCAGAGGTTACATTTTTGCGGGTATCCATCACGCGGTTGATAACCATATTCTTTGGCCAGATCGAGATAGGCATAAGGGCCGCGTTGATATGCCATATTCACCAACTCGTTGTCGGTATGAAATCCACTCGCCATCCATTCAGTCAGCGGCTTTTCGTGGGCATTGCCGACAACGATGCCACAACAGGTCTGGATATTGCCGTAGGGATCGATGTGGATCTCCCACATTTCGTCCGGATCAAATTCAGATCGGCAGCTTTTACCCACTGATCCTCCATGCCAAAGAGCATCGTTTGCCAAATCTTCAAGCGGACGGTCAAGCGAGAAAGGGGCGAGATCTTCACCAGCTCGCCCGACGAAACGCGGAGGATGGTTTCGGCTGTATTCTGCCAAATGCGCTTCATCGCGACCAATTCGGCGAAGCTCATATAACTGCTCAAGGGATAAGTCTCCGGCCACTACGTTCTCGCGCCCATAAATCTCTACTGCCCATTGAAAGGCTCGTAACCGCCTTTCGGGGGGAACGAACGCTTGATGATACGGGTCTGCACTTATGAGTACTCCCATGAGTCCCAGACTCTTGAGTTCCTTGTATCGCTTGCGAGTCACATCGTCATCCACGCACCAAGAGGCGTTGGTCTCAAAAAAATGCGGTGCCGCCCCAATTTCATTCGAGGCAAAGCAAATGGCAAGCATTTCGTCGTAATACATCATCGCTTCACCGCCCGCAATGTGGATGGCTCGATCTGTTTGGCGTAATTGATGAATAAACTCAACACCATCCTCAAAACTAACGCACATATCAGGTCTTTTCGGGCTGCAGTTGAACAGGCAGTGTTTACAAGTAATGGTACATCGATAGCTAAACAGCAGACTTGCGACGTATTTTATTTCAATCGCCTGTGCGATACCTACTTGCGCGATGACTTCGTCCACAGACAATGAGTGTAAATTGGTATTGTTCATCACATTTCTCCATTTGTGGTGTAGGACGTATGACAACAAATGTTGAGAATTGGAGGACTGAGCGTATTCCTCCGATTCCCACTTCACAGGGACGGTCGAGGGTAAACTTAAACCTCACCTTCTATAGCCTGAAGCAATTCCCTGTTTACACTCCTCCAAGCGCTTGTAAGTCCATCTTTCTCGATCCATGTTTAAATTCTCCGCCGTCGATTTCAAGCATTTCGCGTCCACGTTTCTGCTTTCGATAGCAACTCTTGCGCATCGACTTCAGTGGAACAGCTTGTACTTAACATCAATCCCTTTGGCGAGAATTCGCC
>JASMAO010000058.1 GCA_030754315.1 SAR202 cluster bacterium | reverse complement strand
CTCTCCAAATGCCCATTTATAACCGGGTTTTGCTCCTACAAATTCTTAGGGAAATTGCGCCAGAAAGCGATCAGGGACCTTTGCTATCAACGCAGCGAGTTGTTCATATCCAGAAGAATACGTGGGCCAGGAGAGATTGGGTGTTTCACTGGCTTCATCGTTTCCGCACTAAATTCTCTGGACGCTACGTACTAATTTCTAACGCGACGCTACCTTACTTTACAAAACTTGAGATTCTGCGCTTCTTGATTCAAGGCGGCTCTACCGTTGCAGTTGATAATCTTAAGTTCTCATTAGATTGCACCCTCCCAGTAAGAAACACTTTTCGAAATTCGCCACTCACCCTGTCCGATTTAGGCACTGCAACAGTCTTCAAGAAAATTATTTGTGCCCTGGTACCCGCAAACCTCCCCATGCTTTTCTTAGAGGGTTTACCCGCGATGATCGAGCAAACGCGGAAATACAACGCCGAGAAGATTGCTGCGGTCTATACAAACTTTGGAATCCATAACAATACATTGCTAAAGGTCATGTTAGCTACCAACGAAGGGAAGTTTCCGCTGCTTTGTCATCAGCACGGTGGCCGGTACTGCATTGATGAGATTCATTTTCCTTTTGAGTATGAAAAGGAAGTTGCGAATGAGATGTTATTGTGGGGCGACGATGATAGAGGCACTTATATGCCGTCGCTCAAACTCAAAACTAGGTCGACAACTAAAGGGGAGCAAAAGGGTCTTCTTTTAGGCGTAACCGGGTACAACCGCTACCATCAACGGTATGTCCTAAAACCACAATCTGGTCCGTACGAATTAAGCAAATATCATTCTGATACCGCTTTATTTCTTTCATTATTAGATCCTTCGATCTCGCTCACGATTCGCCCCCCGGCCAACGTTGGCTATGATTTTTCTGACCTACAAAGAAAGGTCCGCTACGATCTGTCGGATCAGTCTTTTGAATCAGTTCTGCCCAGCTACGCTCTTTACTGTGTAGATCATCTTGGGACCACGATGCTTGAGTCGATTAGCATGGGGATTCCAACGATTGTGATATTAGAAAAAAGATTCGTGAAATATCATGGCGAAGCGCAAAAAATAATGGCATCACTTGAGAGCATAGGCGTAATTCACTATTCCCCAAAAACCGCTGCCGCTTTTGTCAACGATAACTTGTTGAAAATTGATCGGTGGTGGCACTCTGCACCGGTTCAGGCATCTTTGCAAAACTTCATCCAACGATTCGCCCGTGCTTCCGATGAACCGGAGGCGCGACTTATTCACTACCTCCAATCTTTCCTCTCATAACACGACCTGACGCAAGGCCACACGCTAGGTGATCTATTAAGCTGTATATCTCCAGATATTCTCGCAAGATCATCTATGCTGCACGTTAGTATGTATATACGGATCTCTTTTTAACCCCTTGATAGTGTGTGGGAGTTACAAACGTTAACGATAGGCCAGAAACTTTATTGGCCATTTGATCAAAGAACTGGGTCATCCTATTGTTATGGCCATCTTCAGCGTAACCATCGAACCCTGCGAGCAGAATTTCTCTAAATCCTAAGGCTACTGCTAGGGCAATAGCGTACTGGCCCGCTTCATATTCGGGAATTTGTACGGCTCCATGGGCGATTTTAATTGGGCCCAAAGTACATGGGTATTGAGAAACCTCGGGCTTACCGGCCAATAAAGAGAAATGCGTTTGCGCCGTAACAATCGAAAAATCGCTTGATAATGGGCGCGAATAAATCTCCTGGAGTCGCATCCGATTCAAGACGCACATTATCTTTCCTGGGTGGTCCTCCAATATAAAGGTCTGGTTGCACTCGAAGACCTGAATTCTCGAGCGCCGCAGATAATCCTGAACCGCACAGGCCAAATCTGAGACACCCAACCGATTCGCTTCAAGGACTTCGTGGGGGCTCCCACCACCTCGTGCGACAATCAAGCACTTGCCATCGCCTGACGAGACGTCGTTGAACACTGGTAATTCGGTAGAACTTGAATACACCTGGCTATTGGCATTAATTACATGGGTCAGTTTGTCGTCCTCATACGACTGTCTCGCGGTCGCTGGAATCTGCTCTAACATTCGCGAGATATCCTTGAAACTGAATTTATTTCCTTCGGACAATTTTTGCGTATAACTCGGATGTATATTTTTTAGGCCACTCAACATGTAGACATAATTAAATCCCCAGCCGTATTCCCTTTTTTTCTTTAAGAAAAAACTCTCTATACACCGTAGCAATTCATTGGGCTCAAAATCCCTCTCAGGGAACACATCTGCTAGCCAGAGCATAAGCTGTTCAAGTTGGAGATTCCCCGGACCTCGCCCCATTCCGGTCAAGGTCGCGTCCACATATTCCACCCCTTCTTTAATCGCCTGGAGTGCATTGGCGAACGCTAGGCCCTGATTGTCGTGTGTATGAATTCCAAGCGCGCCATCATAGGCGCTCCTGATCTGCTCTACCTTGGTGCCAACATGCTCTGGTGTCATCGACCCAAAAGAGTCGGCAAAATAGAAAACATCTGGGTCGGCCCGTCTTACGTATTCCATACATTCCAAGAATTCCCCCTCGGAAAGCAAAGAACTTCCCATAAGGTTTACGCATGTCAGGTAATTTTTCCCTCTCAAAAAATCAATAATGTCCTCTATTAAAGAAATATCTCGAGCATGGCATGCAACACGACCCATCGAAAAAATAGACTCCTCTGATGGAGATATCAAACTACGCAGCAACGAGTGATCTACAGCACCATTGCTAACATAATCTTTTAAATCCACCATAAATGCGTAACGCGTTGCGTTGGGCTCTGGCAAAAAGTCCAGATAATGCTCGGTACAGTATTTGTACAGGCCATGAGCCTTGTCCGTGGCGGGCGTTCGGTAACCTAGTTCAATCCAGTCCACGCCCGCTCTAAATAACGCTTGTACGGTTTGTTCTACAACAACACGGGGAAAGTACCAGTCGGTATAAAAGCCACCATCGCGAAATGTTGCGTCCAGTACACGAGGTGGCTGGGTTTTCGATTTATTCATAATTTTCTCTTGATTCTTTTTATACCAGGCGTTTCAGGGGAAACATTCTTCTCCCAATCAACCTAGTTTGCGAAGCCTAAAGACGCCATGCTACTGGAGGTTACGGGTGCAAATAACTCTTCCCGAACAGTTGCTGCGGACTTTTGAAAATACCGTTTATCGGCCGCTAGTCTGACTTCAATCTCTTCAATTCTCAACTTCAGCGTTTCGACTGAAGCACACGTAAGAAGCGATGCTGTCCTGAGAACGTCTGGAACCGGTAATTGGTTCTGATAACCAGGAGGACTGCAAAATATAGAAGGGAGCCCGAATGCAAGCGCTTCAAGCCCCGCGGTCGTCATACCGCCACTGAGGACAATTGGTTGGAATCGGAATAACTCCGAAAGAGTTCCAGAAACAGGCGCAACTCTAGCAGATCTTGTCAACCATTTATCAAGCTGTGAGGACGGCAGAGCCGGATGCGGCTTTACCCAGAATTGCCATTTGCTGTATTGCTCACATATTTCCGTGACTAACATTAAAAGATAATTTGCGGTCAATTGATCAGCGGGCAACACTGTCATAAGAATGGGTGAATCTTCTGAGTCTATCCTTAGTTCTCCAGGCTTTTGTTCTTCTTTTTCCCATAACCAACCAAACCGAAACGCTGGCGCGACCTCAACCTCTAATTCTGGGCACCACTGAGTACGCTGTTGTTGTAAACCTGGGCCCATCACACAAAGTCTCCGTGGCACAACGCCCAGGTGATACTCATAACTTGTTGGACTAGCGCCATGATTGGCTGAAAAAAAACCTTGGTACCCGATAGTTTTTGCTTCAGGGAAATATGTATGAACGCCCAGATTCCACCCTACATCAAGAGCTTGGTTTTCGAACCAGTCTATCGCCTGAGCAACGACCACATCAGCACGTTTCAAAGATCGAAAAAGCCGAAAGTTAAGCAGGCCAATGATTGCGCTCTGCAAATGGTCGCGCCTTTTCAGTTCCATGAGCCAAATAGGGCTAATGTCGACACCACACCAATCCAAACGAGGCACCTGCAAACTACACACCCGAAGAAAATGCGCACAAGCCCATAATATATCCGACAATTTCAGATATGTTTCTTTAAATAGTATCTTCTTAGGGCCATTCCTAATCCCTTTTGTTACCTCTGATATTTGACTGGCTGAAAGATTGTGGAATGTCGGAACGATATATGTTTCCCGCAATTGATCTAGGCTCAATAAATCAAACAGCCCCGCATAATATCGATCCTCTTCCAGATCTGTCGAAACGATAAAAGTATCAATCAGCCGAACAGATTCCCCAGATGAAGGGCGAGGCAGTCTGTGACTCTCGGCGTGTCGATTCACCAACCACCAGGCTCGAAACTGTCTTACCATCACGCTTGCAGGTAACAGTTTTCGCCTTATTTTTTTGAGGCCCTTGTAGGGCGATTCAGTCTGAACTTCAATATCAGGAGTACAGGAGAGATGTCTATACAACTGCTTTAGCGCGGACCCGAATTCGTTCGAATCGACGATCACTTTCGGCAAATTCTGGTGCGATTGGTGCCATGCTACCAGGAGTTTAACGATAACGCAGATGTGGAAAAGCGGGCTGTTAAAGTTGTCTCTTATTGCTGGCGACGAGACGAGCCAGTCAACATTCGAACCCATAGAGTTGGCTAATCGCGCCCGCAATTCGAGATACTCTCCCGTTAGCCCCGACGTTATTTCGGCATATAGGTCGGAATACTCGGGGTCCAGCAACGCACCAAACCGGGCGTCCAAAGCCATTTTCAGCGCTTAATAATATTGAGAGGTTCTTCACCGTCTAGGATGCGTTTAGCATTCAATGCTGCATTTTCACGCATCTCACGGAAAGCTCTCTGGCTAAAAAATGCCGAGTGCGGGTTAATGATAAATCGCCCGCTTAACCAGGATTCATCGCCCTGCCAAGAACGAATCAGTGAATGCCCAAAATTTGGAGGCTCTTCTGGCAATACATCTAATGCCACATTACCAAGTTTTCCTGATTTGAGACCCCTTTCAATCGCATCAAGGCTTGCAACGATTTCTCCGCGCGCTGTATTTACCAGGCCCGACCCCTCCTTCATCAAACTTACAAAGTCGTCATCGACCATTCCCCGAGTTTCGCAAGTCAACGGGGTATGGATAGATACTTGATCGCTGATCGCAAGGAGCTCGGGAAGCGATCTAACCCTACCGACATCGAGCATTTTTTCGTGGCCCGAACAGACATATGGATCATAAAACACAACCTCAAACCCTATCGACTTCAACTTCTGGCAGACACTGCCACCAATACGACCAGCACCGATGATTCCGATTATCTGGTCCGAGTTTCGATTTAAGCTCGAAATCCGCTGCTCCTGCCAGCGCTGTCCCGTAAGCGATCTCGATTGCCTGTCATATACGCTGATACCTCGCGATATATTCAAAATCATTCCAACAGCAGTATCACTTACCTCGTCGACTCCATAGTCCGGTGTATTGCAAAAGACGATTGCTCGTTTTGACAGGACTTCCAGGTCAATATTGTCATAACCCACTCCATAACGAACAACGCCCTGAAGCTTATCAAACTTGGCAACGTAACTTTCGTCGATACGCTCATGCCACACTAATAATACGTTTGCCTGATATTTCTGGTCTTGCGAAACCGGCTCACCCAATATCGATCGCTCTATATCGGGGTCGTCAATGTAGTCAGTAATCAGGTACATAATTCACACATCATAAGGTGTAACCCGACTCGTGAATCCGTGTTTTTCCAGCCAGAACTGCATCGTTGGGATCTGCCACTCTGCGTCTATGTCAAAACCAAAGTCCTTAACAATAGCTCCCTGCTTGTGACCCAACCAGCGAAATGGGAGAGCCCCGCCGAGCGGATCCTTAAGGCATCGCTCCGGTCGCACCACTTGCACTCCAAAATCAACGAAATAGACATCGCCCATTGCATCCCGGTCAAACGCATTCTCAATTCCCAGTTTTTCCAACTCCAGTATCGGCTCTGTAGTGGAATCAATGTTCAAGCGACGCGCCCGAAGCGGCGTAAACATGTTGTACTGACAAATGGATACTACCGAATCGTAGTCATCGTTCTCCGTTAACATCCGAAAACCCTTTTCAAGATACTCTGGAAGCACATCCAGGCTGTTGGCAAAAAGAAGCGCCATCATCCCAAGTTCTGGCTCCCGCTTGGAGATAATTTCATAGGCATGTTGAAAAACAAACTCCGTCGGCGAATCTGCCCGCGCCAATTCTGCCGGCCTGTCGATAATCTCCGCATCGTAACGCGATGCGATTTCCATGATTACCGGTGAGTCGGTAGATACATAGATTTTGTCAATACAGTCGCAGTGGCTCGCAGCAAGTAGCGGGTATTCCACTGCCGGGCGCCCCAAAATCTCCATATAATTTTTTCCAGGCACAGATCCGCTGTTGTGTTTTCCAATCAAAAGGGCGCAATTTTTTTTCATAGTCTACTTAGTGTCAGTTAAAGTTGTGAAAGAGCTTACCTATCAACCCTCTTTACTGTTGCGTAGTCATTATCTAATCCAAATCTATAAATCAACTAGGCACTTTCTCGCTAACTCCAAAGCGCGGGCGCTATAGGCCCACTCGTTGTCATACCATGCGATGATTTTAATGGTGTTGCCGATGGCTTTTGTCCATTGGAGATCTAACACAGCACTTGCCTCTTCTTGCTCATAGTCCACGGATACTAAAGATTCATAGTTCGCGCGAACATAATCGCTTTTCGCGCACTGACTCTGCAAAAACTGCTCTACTTGTTCTTGGGTAATAGAGGACCCTAGATTAAGGGTCAAGTCTGAAGAAGCGACTACCCGAGTGGGTATACGGTAGGAAAACGATAATAGCTTTCCTGTTATTGCTGGAATCACTTTCTCCGTTGCCGTCAGCGCAGTGGTATTTTTTGGAATCAAACTCTCACCAGCCGCCCGCCCCAGAGCAAAATCGTCCCACACTACTCCGGGATTGCTTTGAGATATGGACGGGCCATCAACCAGGTTCTGATAGGACAGCCACGGATGCAGT
>JASMAO010000057.1 GCA_030754315.1 SAR202 cluster bacterium | reverse complement strand
AAGCTGAGAGCAGGGTCGATAATAATCGACGATATACGTGTTGCAGGGCCTTCTGTTGATGGTCCCAATGGACAAGACGAAACTGTTATCGTTGAGGCTTTCGACGATACCTCGCAATGGGCGGTTCTTAGAGTCACATCCGATGCGGCCACGGATGTATTTAACGTGACAAATATCGGTCCAAATGGGGGCGGCGCTGGTCTGTTTAGCTGGTCAGAGGGCAGTACTTTAACGAACAGAGGGATTTACCGCACTCCCGGACCCATTGTTGTGCCAGTACTCGCTAGCCGCCAGTTCTCAAAATCAACAGGCCACGCCGCAGGCGATGAGTTCGAGGTGTCTGTATCTGGGCATAGAGTGCCCGTTCGAATTGTTGAGACAGTGAACATGTTTCCAACAATGAACAGCCTCGCCAAGAAATTCCTGATAGCAGATCTGGCTTCACTGGCTGGCTATGTGAATCTAGGAGCGATGTTTAAAGAGTTGCGTCCCAACGAAATGTGGCTTTCCACTGACACCAAAGGGGAATCGCGACGCAGGCTGGTGGATGTGTTAGAGAACGACGTAGCTTTTGCCAACGAGACAGTGTTTGATCGAGAAGAGAGACTCGAAGACACGCAAGTTGATCCACTTGTTGGTGCAGGGTGGCGTGCACTGCTTTTTCTGGCCTTTGCGGCAGTGCTCATTTTGAGTTGTCTGGGTTTTCTTGTACACACCTACGTCTCATTCCAGAATCGCCGGTTACAATTCGCCCTTCTTCGGACAATAGGCTTTTCAACGCGACAGCTAATGACTATGATCTGGCTCGAGCAAGCAATTGTTATATTAGTTGGCATGGCTTTGGGGACTTGGATGGGTGGGCGCTTGGGTGCGACCATAATGCCGTTTCTGGGACGCGACGATTTTGGCTCAAAAGTTGTGCCCCCCTTTGTGGTCAGTGTAAATTGGGGCGCGTTGCTCATAACTTATGCGATCATGGTCGCTGTATTCATGGCCGTGATCACGGGACTAGTCGTTGTCCTCCGCAGAGCGTCATTGTCGCGGACCTTAAGAATTGGAGAAACATAAGGAGATTTTGCTGGTGTTGAGACGCATGCAGATACACAGAAGGATTCTTGATTGACATACGTTCGTTGCGAAGATCTATTCAAAATATATAAGGTTGCAGACCTCGAAGTGGTTGCACTCAGGGGCCTTGATCTTTCAGTAGAGGCAGGTGAAGTCGCGGCGATCGTCGGCGCAAGCGGCAGCGGTAAATCTACCCTATTGAACATCCTTGCAGGATATGATGAACCATCTGCTGGTCAGGTGCGCGTAGGCAACCACGATCTGGTTCGGATGAACGAAAATGCTGTTGGGGAATACAGGAGGAATGAAGTTGGATTCATCTGGCAACAGGCCAGTCGAAATCTGTTTCCCTATTTGACAGCCGTGGAAAATGTTGCTCTTCCCATGCTTCTGACCAACGTTCCGTCGACTGTGCGAATGAAACGGGCCGAAGAACTATTAGAACTAGTTGGCCTTGCAGGGCGCAAGGACCATACTCCCGACAGGTTGTCTGGTGGAGAACAGCAGCGGGTTGCAATAGCTGTAGCAATCGCAAACCGACCCCCACTTTTGTTGGCAGACGAACCAACCGGTGAGTTGGACGACGAGACAGCCAGCGAGATGCTTGATTTGTTTGGAACTATCAATCAAGAACTCAACACCACTGTGCTCATTGTGACTCACGACCCCAACATCGCGTACAAGGTTGGGCGGGTGGTTATGATCAGAGATGGCAAAACTTCAGCGGAGATTCGCCGTCGAGTTTCTTTTCGAGGGATAGCGGGGACAGCTGATGTTCAGCAACAACTCGAAGAGTTTATACTCGTGGATGGAAGCGGTAGGGTTCAGATTCCGAAGGAGTTTCTCGACCAACTTAAAATTAAAGAGCGAGCCAGGATGATTTTGGAGGATGGTAAGGTGACTATCATGCCGGACGGGGCTTGATATGAGCGAATCTTCGAGCATTGTAGAGGGCATAGGGCTCGGTCGGACCTATCATCTGGGAGCGGAAGAAGTCCATGCCCTTGTAGAGGTAAACATACAGGTTACTCCAGGCCAGTTCATTGCGATTGTTGGAAGGTCTGGTTCTGGCAAAACAACTCTCCTCAATTTGCTGGCGGGATTGGATCGACCTACTGCAGGGAGCGTGCTTATTGAAGGGAAAGATCTTTCGAAAATGAACGAGCGAGAACTTACCAAAATTCGGGCCCACAAGATTGGGTTCGTTTTCCAGTCTTTTGGTCTGCTCCCGTTACTCACGGCGCTCGAAAATGTGGAGTTGCCACTACGGATATCTGGAGTTCGATCCCGGGAACGTGATGAACGTTCCCGGGAGGCTCTCGAGATGGTAGGATTGCTCTCCCGGTCGAACCACAGACCCTATGAACTCTCAGGTGGTGAACAGCAACGAGTTGCTATAGCACGGGCTGTGGTCAATAAGCCCCCACTCATCTTTGCTGACGAGCCAACTGGCGAGCTTGATTCCACTAATGCACAATCTATATTTGGTCTTCTCGTTGATATAGTAAACAGCCACAAAATTAGTGTCATTGCTACCACCCACGACTCAACCCTTCTCACCATGGCAAATCAAATTATGGAGCTTCGAGATGGCAAGCTCACCCCTCGTGTCGATGAAGGGCATCGTTGAAATGGAAAATTTATTTGATCTCAGTGGCAAAGTTGCCATTATTACCGGGGGTAATGGTGGGATCGGTTTCGGTATAGCTTCTGGCCTGGCAACCGCAGGCGCAACCGTCGTAGTAGCAGCCCGAGACCAAAAAAAATCGGAGCGTGCTGTTAAGAGGCTTAAAAGCCAAGGATCAGTTGCTATAGGAATCGAGGTCGATGTAGCTAACGAGGACTCGGTTATTGAAATGGTTGATCTCACGGTGAAAGAGAAGGGGCGTGTCGACGTCCTAGTTAACAACGCGGGTATTGGTATTCGGAAACAGCCGCAAGAATTAACAGAGGCGGAATGGGATAGTGTTGTGGATGTAAATCTAAAAGGCGCGTTTTTGCCATCAAAGGCCGTTCACCCTCACATGGTGTCCATTGGAGGAGGGAAAATTATAAATATAGGGTCGATGACCTCGGTATTCGGATTAGACTGGGCCGCGCCTTATTCTGCTACCAAAGGCGGAGTGGTGCAGCTAGCCAAAACCCTTGCTGTTGCATGGGCTAAAGATAATATTCAGGTTAATACCATCCTTCCTGGATGGATACTTACAGACCTTACCGCGGCCATTGAGACTCGTTTCCCTCGGCGGCACAGACTGATCTCGAGTCGGATTCCGGCAGGTCGTTGGGGGACGCCAGACGATTTCGCAGGCGTAGCAATTTTTCTTGCAAGCCACGCCTCCGATTACCTCACTGGCGCCTCGATTCCCGTAGATGGCGGGTACACTTCATTTTAGGGACATGTTCATGAGTTGGTCGTTTCTCTGCACAGACGGAGAGGGATTGCGCTTGGTCAGCGGCACCCTTAATGAAGAGAAACCGTGCTGCTTGACTTCGTTTCAGATATAGTTGCTGTTTAATCAGAGGGGCGTTGCCGGTGGGCTTGTTTCAAGATAAAGTTGCGCTTGTCACTGGAGGCGGGTCAGGTATCGGTCGTGCCGTTGCCATTGCCTTTGCACGAGAGAAAGCCCGGGTAGTAATTGCCTCTCGCCGTGTGATCCAGGGGGAGGAGACAGTTTCCCTGATTCGTGAGCGTGGTGGTGAAGCGCTATTTGTCAAAACGGATGTCTCTGACTCCGCCCAAATCGAAGCGATGTTTACACAGACAATCGATGCCTTTGGCCGACTTGACTGTGCATTCAATAATGCGGGAATCACGGGTCCCGAAATGCGAATAC
>JASMAO010000056.1 GCA_030754315.1 SAR202 cluster bacterium | reverse complement strand
CAGGATGGTCTTTTTGTTGATCTCGACGTGTGCTAACCGCGATTACGTCTGGATCAGAAATAGGAAGCCACCCTGTAAGGCCGTCTAGTTGTCCTCGTCATACTTATCTTTTTCGTAGGGCATTGTTTTGTGAGTCAGCCGTATGACGCTGGCAGTCATCATGTGGTCGATTACTATATTGATTTCTGGCGACGTTCCCAGTTGTATTCCGTCTCGCTCATGGGTGTTTCAGGGTTTGCGTTCCAGCGGGAATCCGCGCTGTACTTCCCGAGCGCTTTGGCCATCTCACGCATATGAGTCGCCTTGCATCCGCAACATCCACCTATGTAGTTGACTCCCATGTCTTTGGCACGAGTGGCGAATTCGCCTAGTTCGAACCGTGTGATTTGCGTTGGTTCAAGACGGTCAGGAAAGGAAGGTAGACCTGTGAACCAAGGAGTTTCGTCGGTGCAACGGAAGGCCACTGGTTGCGCTGCTAGGTATCCGTCGAATGCAGCACGCATTTCCAGAATGTGTGGATACATGTGTTCAGGGTCGTTCATGCAGTTCAGCCCGACTATATCTGCTCCGGCATCGTGGAGATGTTTGGCTGCGTCGCTGGCTGTGAACCCGTCTTCGGTTAAATTGTTACCACGAAAGGACATTGTGATCATAGCTGGCAGGCCACTAGTGGTTTTTATCCGCTTAAGGCATAGTAGTGCTTCACCAAGGTTGTAAAAGAGTTCCCCTATGAAGAAGTCGACACCTGACTGAGCCTCAATCTGTTCGTCAAACATGCCACTTACCAACTGCTCCGCGTCTGCGCTATTTTCCGTCCACTTCCAGGTTGTGCTTAGGTCGCCAGCGACTAGTAGGTCGTTTCCTGCAATCTCCCGAGCGATGCTCGTTGCTGCCTTGTTTATTTCCATAGTTTGGTCTCCGAACCCAACGGTCGATAGTTTTTCTCGACTGCCATAGAAAGCCATGACTTGAAGCACTTCGCATCCGGCGTTTTTCATTTCGTAATGCAATTCTCGTATTGCTTCAGGATGAGTTATGGAAACCTCGGGTGTGAAGGCGCCCGTAACAACATGGCCCCGCTGCTCGAGTTCGACGATGTATCCTCCGTCACCCAGCACGACATCGGAGTTAAGCCGTTCCATGATTCCTTTTGGTTGGGGAGATCTTATTTGCATTAACTCAGCCTCTTCTGAATGAGAGAGATGTTCCTACATTTATCCGTGTTGGGTAAAAGCTTCAGGCGTTTAGACCCACTCTCCTGCTTTTTTGGCGTTTTCAACCAGAATACATGTGCGGTCGGCGTCGTTCAGAAAAGGGTCGATTTTCTCCACGAATTCAGCTAGTGATTCGTCAACTGTGGCGGTGCTGGTATCAATTGAGAACTTATTGCTAATTAAGGACTTATCGAACTCTTCTTGGAATCGTTGCAACACGTGTTCTATGTCTTTTTCCCTGAGAACAGCGTTCTGATGTGGATCGTCTTTCATACGTTGCCGTATCACTTCGGGTGACGCGGTGACTAGAATGTTAACAGTGTCAGGCGCCATTTCCAGCATACGCTCCTCGATATGATGGACCATTTGAGTACGGTCAGCATATTCGCCAGGACCGCCGTAGCCATAGTACAACGGTGCGTACACTGCCTCTTCCACGTGCATGCCAATCACGTTGTGATGGGGGGCAGCGTAAAAGCTTGGCTGGAGATGGTAGTCTAAATGGTAACGCTGGAACATTTCTTGTAGATTCGGAGTCAATGCAAGAAACAACTCTTGCTCCTCGGTAGTTAAGCCCATGCGTGTGGGGTCTGGCCCTTTGCCGGCAGACCAGTCGGCATAGGCCTTATCGTTCTCTTCCTTTGAATCTCCGGGTGGATGAGAAACGTGAGGGATTTTGAAATGATCGTGGAAGCCAAAATCGGCACCCAGAGTATTTTCAACCCAACCCGAGATTGCTAATCCAAGGGTAGTTGTCCCAGCATATTCGCAGCCGCTCATTGCAAGTTTCAAAGGTAGTCTCCTTATCTTTCTTCGATTAGCCGAGTAATTATTTGAGTGTGAATTTTATGAACATACCCGCTGAGAGTCAATGGATTTGTTACGGATCCATCAGTGTCTAAAGCATAGATTCGTTAAGAGTGACTCCGAATCCTGGGCGATCCGATGGTGCTATGTACCCTCCCACTGGATATGGCTCATCTGTCCAGAGATTGTCGATGGGTGTTTGCCAACGGTCAGGATGGGTTTCAGCGAGGTTTTCACATTCAGAAGCGACGATCAAGTGGAGTGCCCAAATTTCCCCACCTCGGTGTGGCACGACCGATACGCCGAAACGGTGAGCGATTTCTAATATTCTTAGGCCGGCTGTAATTCCCCCGCACCAGGTGATATCCGGCTGCCAGACATCCAATGAGCCTGCTTTGGCTAGGGCGCCAAACCCATGATGAGTGAACTCGTGTTCGCCGCCTGCAAGCAGCACAGGTTTGATATTAGGTTTGAGACTCGCCATTTGGTCTAGGTTGTCGGGGGTCAGGACGTCCTCGAACCAGTAGAGGTTGTACTCTGACAGCAGTCTTGCCATCTCCAGGGTTACTTCCGAATCCCAGGACATGTAGCAGTCTGTCATTATTAGGGCGTTTGCACCGAATATGTCTCTGGCCCTATTTGCCAATTCAATTGTTGCGTCATAGTCAGATTCTTGGCCTGTCCATCTGTGGCTAAACTTCATTGCAGTGAATCCTGCCTCACAGTCTCGCTCAAAATCTCGTGTCGAAGCGTATGCTCTAACATTGGGTTTTTGTATTCCGCCAAGGAGATCATAGACTGGCTTATTGTTCTGCTTGCCGAGGAGGTCCCACAGGGCCAGGTCTATTCCACTGAGTGCCATGACAGGGATGCCCTTTCGTCCGTAAGGTATCGACTTGAAGTACAGCATGTCCCAAATTTCGCGGATGTCGTCAATGGATTCTACATGCCGTCCTATGAGTAGTTCCCGTAGGTGTTCGTTGACGATGATTGTACCTGGAATTCCACCGCCACCATAACCAAATCCAGTGGCACCGGTATCAGAATCCACGCGTACTACGATCTGCCAGAAATGAGACTGCCATACACCGGTCTTGGCTGTTTCTCCTGGTCGTGGTGGAAGGTTTTGCCATCGAGGGTATATAGCCTTCACGTTGGTAATTTTCATTGTTCCCCTACGCGCAGTTGTATTTTTACTTTATGCGTATTCTACGATTTCACCAAAGAGCTTCTTGATGCGATCAGAATCCGCCTGAGGAAGGGTAGGAGTTTGGAGGTTGGCTGCGTTTTCTCGTAGATGAGTTATGTTGGAGGTTCCTGTAATGATTGTGGCAATGGCCGGGTGCCCAGCTGCGAATTTATAAGCGGCGCTGATTACCGAGGTAACGTCGTCGTGTACAAGCCATCCCAGTGGGTTGTGTGTAGGTAAACTGTCGTGGGGAATATATCCAGCCTTTTTCCAGTCAGCAATTAGCTCCTCCAGTAACTGAGGATCCGGTAGTTTGACACGCACGGCCGCCATGTTCATGATCCCGATGTGGTGTTTGATCGCCAGCGGCAATATTTCCTTAGCCGCATGCTGGTTGAGGATGCCGAATTTGAGCATGATGACGTCCCAGAGTTGAGGGTTGGTTTTCAGGGCCACCTCCGCCGCGGCGTGGCGTGGATCGGCTTGGTAGCGGGTGCTTAATCCTATGAATCGTATTTTGCCCTCGTCACGTAATCTCTCCATCATCGGGTAAAATCTCTCGACTATTTTCTGAACTTGGTTGGCCATTGGCCCATGAAAGAACATAATGTCAATATGGTCTGTGCAGAGTTTGGTTAGGCTTTGCTCAACTGACCTAACAAGGGCCTGCGGGTCATCCGCGACCTTACCGTCTACCTCAGCATGCCATTTGGTTCCTAGCATATAAGCGTTTCTATTGATGCCCTTCAATGCCTTGCCTAGTATGGTTTCTGAGTCGCCATAATTATGTGACGTGTCGATCAGATTGATGCCCAGGTCCAATGCAGCACGGACGATAGCCGTCTGTTGATCCTGGGTCAAACCATCGGTTTGACCCAGTAATTTGGCCCCGCCGCTACCAAGGCTCAGGAGAGATACATTAAGGCCTGTTCGCCCCAGTGTTCTATACAGCAATAGATCATCTCCAGTAAGTATAAGATGGCACGCTTAATCTACCACGGTGCAACTATTTAATATGCATTCCTATGTTCCAGATATTGTGTGAGGTTGCGGAGGAGTGGAGGCACTCCTTGTGTAAGCCCGACTGACGTCTTTTTGTAGTGCGTATTTTTAATCCGACACCATCCGGTAAGATTCAGTAGTGGTTCAAAATAATGCTTTATCATGCCTTTTCTACAGTGGAGGAAAGTCCGAATGTGCGTATACGTTCGTTATATAGTTCTGCATGTTCCAGAGGGCAGGTGATAACGACTGCGCTGCCTTCGTTGTGAGCCTTTAACATGATTGAGTTTGCCTCATCTGGATTGATAGTGGGAATGCTTTTCCGCAGGGAGGTTACAACGTAGTCCATTGAATGGACCACATCATTGTGCAAAATTACCGAATATGGAGGGAGATACCCGTTCATCTTTGTATTGAGATGTTCGTCTTTCCGTACAGGACTCTGTTGTGCAGCCGACATGTCATTACCTCTCGCTTAACCGGGTGCTTTTTAGCGCAGCCAGTCACTGAATTCTGCCTTGAGCGATTTAAAGCAGGCCTTGTATATTTCTTCGTCCCAGTGTTCGTATGGAGATAGCATTTGAAACGGCATATCTAACCCTGCGGCTCGTTTGAACATCTTGTCCCATGCCCCGTGTACCCGCGCGTCAAAGCCAAGTGGGGTGCTTTCGCTGGCGGGTTTAAAGAATGTCACAGCCGCGCGATTGATTTCTAGTGCTAGTTTCTCTGCCTTGTCGAATTGGCCCGAGACACCCAACCTGAAAAGTTCGTTGACCTGCGTGGGAAATAGTATGCCACACGCCGATAGGATGGAGCATTCCCCGTACCGAGATCCGGTGACAAATGCCTGGTCACCTACGAAGTGCTGAAGCGATGTTTGTGTAACCAATTCTTTGACGGTTTTTGAGTTGGCACTTCCAGTCTTCGTTCCGACTATATTTGGGAAGGAGTCTTCAATTCGCCGGTAGTCTGAGGCGTTAAGTACTCTTCCTGCTAATGCGAGGTTATAGTGTAGGAATTTTGAATCAGGGAACGTTTCGCAAATGTCCCTAAAGAATGTCATGTACTCTCGGTCGATGACTTGCCTCCAAGATGGCAATGTAATCATGAAAGTGCGAAAGCCGAAATCGTGAGATATAGCGATTCGTTCGATGGCTTGTGCCGTCGACATCGTTATGATTCCTACCATGGGATGGACGCTGTCTTGCTCAGTCTCCTCCCAAAAAACCTGTAGTATTTCCCGAAGCTGGCTATCAGTAACACCGTAGCCTTCCCCGGATGTGCCGAAGACATACAGGTTGTTGAAATTCTTTAAGGTAGCCCTTATCTCATCTCTGAAAACACTTTCAAGGAATCTCTGGTTGTCATCCCATGGAATTTCACAACTTACTAGAACGCAGCGGTGGTACCGTCTATTCGGAGTTTGATCTCTTTTCGAGTTGGCCGCGGACGAATTTCCAGGATCCATATTCACGCCTCCGTTGCCAGCGATTGAAGCTCTGAGCTGAGACCAATACGTGGCATTATGATATCAATCTGAGTAGGATTATGATCGGGTGAATTGGTTGCCATAGTAACTCCTGTTCGCGAACTTGAAGCACCGGTCGTACCCAAAGTGGCCGTGATCTCGCAGGATCCTTTTCCCGTCCGAAGTCCGTCTTCAGTTAGTCATGGAATTGCCTGACCAGCCATCACACCCGTGCAACGTTCATGGTCGACAGCGACTTTACCGTTTACCAACACGAATGGAATCCCGACGGGGTACTGGATCGGGTCATCGTAGGTGGATGTGTCGATCACGCGGTCGGCATCAAAAATGGTTATGTCAGCGAAATATCCCTTTTCTATGCGGCCGCGATCAGTTAGGTTGAATCGTTCCGCTGGCCTGCCCGTCATGCGGTGTACCATTTCTTCCAGTGTGATGCCTCCAAATTTTCTCCTAAGCCGCCCCAGGAACCTCGGAAATGCACCGTAGGACCGAGGATGTGGCATATTACCGGCCGGTGTAATGTCACTGCACACCATATAATCGTCTCTTGCGAGTAGCTTCATCGAATCACGGCTAACTTGCTGCCACAGGCCATAACTGGTTGGCGGAGGCATCGTATAGCCTATGCCTAGGTCCTCTTCAATTAGAAGATCACACAGGGCTTCCCCTAGCGAGGCGTTTTTGGATGCTGCGTATTCAGGGAGACTAATTCCCTCCAAGTGAGTGTTCTTAGGGACATATGAAAAAACGACTTCTTCCAGAGATCGCAGATAGTAGTATTCATTTTCCAGGTAGTCGACAATCTTTTTGCGCTCCTTCGGGTCTTTGAGTCTCTTGACAATAGCTTCGGGTCCACCTTCCTGTGCTTCACTTGGCAGAAAGCTAATAGGGATGGTGCTGCCGCTGGCGTAAGGGTATATGTCAAGAGTGACGTCGACTCCGTTACTTTTAGCTTCATCTATAAGAGCCATGTGCTCTCTCACTTTCCCTGCGGTTTTGGGGTCTGTACGGAAGTGAGCCAGGTGTATTTTGACTCCAGATCGTCTAGCGATCTCTAGCACCTCGGGGACTCCTCCACCTTTGAATGCGCGTTCTGGATTGGCACGTCGTGGTTCAGCCATATAAACGCCGTTTGAGTCTCTTACAACCTCACACAACTCGACCAATTCGTCGGTGCTTGTCCATGGACCAGGGTAATAGCTGGAGCCTGTGGAAAATCCAATTGCACCCTGGTGCATGCTTTCTCTAACTAGATCTTTGGCGGCTTTCATGGTATCGCCTTCCAGCGGCACATCATGGAAGCCTGCCACTTCTAGACGCATAGTGCCGTTGGGAACCAAGTAGGCGGTGTTGATGGAGACTTTCTCATGATAATTGGCGCGGAAAGCTTTCACGCTACTCATGTCTAAGTCCTCTGGCGGTTCTCCAAGAAGTCCTTTCAACCACCTACGGTAAATACGGTAATTTTCGTTGGACAGAGGCGCGTAAGACATACCGTCGATTCCCAGTAGTTCTGTAGTTATACCCTGCCTTAGGCCGCATGCGTGCTGCGGATTGATCAAAAGATCTCCCTCTGAATGGACATGGGTATCAATGAATCCAGGCGCCACCGTCAGTCCTGAAGCATCAATGACTCGACGTGCTTTATGTTGGGATAGATTGCCAATTGCTTCAATACGATGACCGGCAATTCCAACATCGGCTATGTAACTAGGTGTCTCTCTTCCGTCTACTACCATCCCTCCGGTAATCAGTACGTCTAACATGTATTTCTCCCATATTTACTCACTATACGGATTGCTACAGATGAAATTATACGCGTCCGGCGACTGGAATTATGTGATCCAATTACCCATGGCTTGAAGCAGGGCTGACAACTCATTAATTATCGAGCAGTCCATCCGAGGTCTATGGAGTATGAGGCACCAGTAATGGAACGTGCTTCGTCGGATGCTAGGAACCGGGCGAGACCG
>JASMAO010000055.1 GCA_030754315.1 SAR202 cluster bacterium | reverse complement strand
CAAGTTGCCTGAACTTATTACGCATTTATCATTCCCTCCGTTGCTGCATTGCTTCATATCGTCCCAAACAAGTACAACATAACCCACGCGAGAAGGCCCGTCAGCAACACTATGATGAGACAGTAGGGTATTGTCTGCTTCATAACTTCTCCTTCACGTCCCGACAATCCTACGATAGCCGTACCCACAAGCACCTTAGCCGGGGCAATTGCACTGCCGAGAGATCCTCCAATTGATTGAATACTCGCTACCGTTACCGTTCCTATCCCTAGAGCACTCGCCGTCTCAAGTTGAAGAGCACCGAACATGACATTCGAATTCGTGTTACTACCGGTCATGAACGTACCTAAGACCCCTATGTATGGGGAGAAGACTGGAAAAACAACTCCCGTGCCATTCGCTATAGCCTTACCTAAAAGCACAGTCATTCCAGTATCTGTCATGACCAGCGCCATCATTACCATCATACCGACGCCAACGCTGGTTGGAACGCACTGGCTGTAGGTATTTTTTAGTGCTGTGATACCCGCGCCCGGCCGCCAATAGCCTCTGACACGGAAAAATACATACGTTACTACTAACGACAATAATATTAGGGGCGCCGGATGCCGCATTAGCCGGATTCTCGCGTAATCGTCCTGAGCATCGATCTTATACCCAAGTTCAGTCTGAGTGGTTGGATAGTCCAAACCCCAAAACATGTCCGTTCCAAATTCTTTAATTACAGGAATTTGCGACAGAATACTGAAACATACAACCAAGTAGTAAGGTAGAAACGCGACATGGAAACTGGTTGATGGAAGTGACTCTACATCAGGTGATGGTTTCTCCAGATTTGCTCCTTTGTCACCCTCTCTTCTCCCCATAATGCCATAGTTACTCAAGATCCAACCGGCACCACACCCTACCAAGCCCGAGACGATCGATGCAATCTGAGGCGCGCCGAAAAATGCCACAATCCATAAAGCCGAAGCCATGCATGTTCCCACGATCAAAATCGCGATGGCGCCCCGCCGTACCGCAACCATACCCCCTTGTAAATGAGCAACGGCAAATCCGGTAAGCACAATTGGAAAGGCAAAAAGGGCAGCCATATGCGGTCCAATAATGGCTCCGTCAATCTCCGTTACGAGTTGGATTGTGTAATAAGAAGACCCGAGTGACCCGAATGTTACTGCCCAAGCGTGCCCCACCAGTACTATCGCCGCCGCTTTTGCTGGCGAGAACCTCATCAACACAAGTAGCGGGGCGACCACCGCGACAGGAACCCCAAACCCAGCCACTCCCTGCATAAAGCCGGAAAACGCCCAACCCACAATGAGAGCCTGCGCAAGCGGGTCTCTGACGAGCCTTGTCATAGTATTTCCAATAACTTCAATACCGCCGTGTTGATCGATCACGTTGTAGAGTAGGACTGAGGTCCAAATAATCAGCAGCACAAACAGCGTCAGGCTCAGTCCTTTGGCACTGGCTATGCCAACCAACTTTGCGTCGGCACCAAAGAAAATTAGCGCAACAGTCACCACGATTAACCATGACAATGCCCCCGCGCGAGGGGCGCCCCATTTAAAGCCCAGTATGGTGACTAAAAGTGCGCCTATTGGTAGAAACGATAGAATTACGTTAGTGACATTGAGGTCCGGCCCAGTGGAAGTCAATCTCCTATAGTTCCGATGAATATTCGATCTGATCCCTCGCCCGCATCTCTGAGGGCAAGAGACTACGATACATGTTCGTGTAAACCGGGGTGGGTACGCTTAATTCTGCACCGAGCCGGTGGATCACACCAACCTGTGCTTCTAGTTCAGATGGTTTCCCTTCCAGAATATCCCTTTGCATCGATGTGAGTTGCGCAACAGGCCCTGAAACGACCGCTTTGACGAGTTGTTGGAGTTGTTGGTCATCAACTGCAATTCCACTAGCTCTTGCTACATCGGTCACTTCCATAACCGCCTCCATGTACATCTCTAAAGCGTCGGGGGAATCACGCCATTGACTACCAGGCACTCTCGTCACTGCCCCAACGGCTCCCATAGGCGAAACAGATATCAGTTTGCTCCAAAGAACCGCGTATATGTCATCTGGTACCTTAACAGCGAAACCGTAGCAGTCCAACGCTTGACGGAGGTCTGCAACCCGGTCACTAACAGAATTGTCCATCTCTTTGAACGACATCGATGGCTCCCACGTTGTATTGGCCTTGATATGACCGGGACCTAACCTAAAGCTGAAAATTGCACATGATCCGCAAAGTACATGTTCTCTACCAAGCACATCTGCAATTTCAATCGCCGCCTCAATACCATTCTGGACAGGCACAACGACAGTGTTCTTTTTAAGCATGGGGCGTATGGACTCAGCCGCTTTTGAAACTTGCCAAGCTTTGACCGCAACGATCACCACATCCACAAGCCCAACCGCCTCAGGGTCGTCACTGGCATCCACTTTGACTTCGAAGTTCCCAAGGCGACTGTCAACGCGTAATCCGTTCTCGAGCATGGCTTCCAAGTGGCCACCTCGGGCAATGAAAACGACATCTCTGCCAGCGTGGGCGAGCCTCCCACCAAAATATCCACCGACGCCGCCAACGCCAAAAATTGCTATACGCATTCTCGCCCCTCAAGCTGCCCTCTCAACAGCTATGATACGCCACTCATAGGGTATATGAACGCAAGAATTGTAGTAACGGACTGGCCAGCATGTCAATCGAACAAAATGGTTTAAAGAGGCGTTAAAACAACCGGTCCAAACGGTCCACAGTAAATTCTTGACGCAGGAAGCCCCTCCCTAACATTCGTACAACAAAATATCGGTATCGAGTGGATGTTCTTGACCCAGTGTATTAGTGAGTCCAAGCCTTGACAATGCGATCCGATGGTCATACCATTTGTCCCGAATTGCCCGTGGGTTTTGGGGCTGCACGCCCTGGTTTTTTTAGTGTGGTGACGACTTGAGGAGGTGTCGAAAAAATGCCAACTTTGAGAAAAAATGATTTAACGTCTAGAGTTGCAACGAAGCTTGGCGGTTCCCGTGCACAGGGCGAGGCTGCTCTAAACGCTGTTCTCAGCTGCGTTCAGGATGCGTTGGCCAGCGGTGATCGGGTGGTCCTGACTGGGTTTGGATCATTCTCTGTTAGGGAGGTCAAACCAAGGAGGGTTCGGCCGATTCGAGGTGGACAGGCTGGTTCACTCATCACTGTACCAGCACACAAAAGAGTTGGATTTACAGCTGGCGCCGAGTTGACGAAAGCTGCTCAACGTTAACGGGCCCTATCCGGTTTTTTGCCATTAGTAATGAGGACGCTTGGTTTGCCGAGTTGTTTACAGCCAATTAGGCATCATACATCCAGTGGATTTCAATCGGCTATAGGCACATAGCATGCCTTCCACAAAAAAGGGCTAAGAATATAACCTTTGTTGCCTGTGGTTGAATTAGAAGCGTCGTCTTGGCTAGACAGCGCTTATTTATTGTGAACGTTAACCCAATAAACCCTACGGGCGACATTCGAGTTGAATCGTGATAACTAAGGAGCTGACTCACCCAAGTCGACGTATATTCAACCAAGGCAATTCACTCAATAGCTAAGTCTGGGTCTTCCGTAGAGCTTTCGCACGCAACACAAGCAAGGGGATGAATATGAAAATCGTTAGGTACCAAGTCGCCAACCAGGCTTTTTACGGAGCACTGGGCAACGATCATTCCATTATGGAACTTGTTGGTTCTCCATTCAATAATCCACAAATCGGCTCTGCTGTCACTGATCTTGACTCGGCCAAGCTGCTCGCTCCAGTAAACCCACAAAAAATCATCTGTGTTGGCCTCAATTACGTATCCCACATTAACGAAATGGGGCTGGAACAGCCTCAATTCCCCATGCTATTTATGAAGCCCCACACCACAATCACTCACCCAGGTAACCCGATCGTTTATCCAACCGCCGCCGTAGAAGTAGAATACGAGGCAGAGTTGACTGCGGTGATCGGCAAAACGGCTCGACGGGTATCAGAAAACGAAGCTCTCGACTACATCCTCGGCTACACATGTGGAAACGATGTCACCCAGCGCGCTATTCAACGTGCAGAAATGGCAAATGGGGCAATGCTAATTAGCAAAGGATTCGACTCTTTTTGTCCACTGGGACCGGTTATAGACACCAGCGTGGACCCCTCAAACCTTGCACTTTCCACTAGGGTAAATGGAATAACGAAGCAAACCGGCAACACCTCCGATTTGCTCTTCAATGTAGCCAAATTAGTATCCTATGCAAGCGATGCGATGACCCTAGTACCTGGGGATGTAATCCTAACAGGTACACCTTCTGGAGTGGGTCCCATAATTTCCGGTGACATTGTAGAGGTGGAGATTGAAAATATT
Source organism: SAR202 cluster bacterium (assembly GCA_030754315.1). Taxonomy (GTDB): domain Bacteria; phylum Chloroflexota; class Dehalococcoidia; order Lucifugimonadales; family JASMAO01; genus JASMAO01. The sequence continues at coordinate 942 of JASMAO010000055.1, read as the reverse complement.
GGCATTCTTAATAATCCCGTAATCTCTGAGGAAAACCTTTGACGAATCCCACACTCTACGTCAGAAGCCCATCCACCAACCCAGCATACTCACCCCTGTTCGGCAAATCACACATTCCATCAGTGTATAATCCGACTTCATTGCATTGGGCACCTTGACTAACACACAACACTGGGGGGATTCACATTGGAATACGCTTCTATAGATACCATTAACGACCTAAGATGTTTTGACTCAGCAACGGTGTTTAACGCGGTGATGGAGAGCATGGGAGGTTCTCAAGGAGGAACAGAGCTTGAGGGTAGGGGCGGAATTCCAGAAAATTATACTGGGCCGAACATAAGATGCTTGCTACCGGAGCTTGGGCGTACAGTTGGCTATTCCGTAACAGCAGAGGTTACAACCAACGATACCGGTTCAAACTTTGCAGATTGGGATGAGTGGTACGCCGCATTAAACGACGTTCCGGTACCCATTATTTCCGTGATTAAAGACATCGATTCCAGACCTGGCCGCGGTGCATGCGTAGGCGACGGTATGGCATCCCTATGTAAAAGTTTAGGTGTCACCGGATTCGTAGTTGACGGCTCAGTTCGAGACTTGATGGGGATCAAAAAGGTCGGAGTTCCCGTGTGGGCATCAGGAGTCGTTCCAGGACACGGAATATTCGGCATCGTGCGGGTTAATACCACCACAACCCTCGGGAACCTTCAGGTACAACCCGGAGAATTAATAGTTGCAGACGAAGATGGATGCACAACAATCCCTCGTAACATCGATCCAACCGTCGTTCTGGAGCATGCCCGTATAATCCGTGACCGTGAAGCCGAAGCGATTGAACGTCATCTGGATCCAAGCTTCGACTACGAGAAATGGAAGAGCAGCCAATGATTAAGGGCTCTGGGCACATTAATGCGCCCATCTCCCTGTGCATAGTGATTC
>JASMAO010000054.1 GCA_030754315.1 SAR202 cluster bacterium | reverse complement strand
CCGACAGTTCGTAATAGTTAGTGTTCCTTATAGCGGCGATGCACTGGCGTTGGGCTGGACCCGGGCTGTGGAACTCGATGTCTAAGCCTAGACCCTCCGCGGCATGTGCTATCTTCATAACTCCCGTTATACCCTCGCCGGCCACGTCGCCTCTGACAAAATCCGTTGCCTCAGCTACCATGAAATCCACGTGAGGCTCGACGCCGCGGATATGCTCGCTGATCAGGAGCGGTGTTTTTATGATCTGCCGTAGCTTTCGGTGTGCAAATATGGAAGTCCCCATGTCCAGAAATGGATCTTCGTACCAGAAGTATTTGGCTTCATCGCATGCACGTCCGAGTTTGACGGCGTCGCCGAAAGTAACCAGGGCGTTGAACGGGTCGAGCATCATGTCCATTTTGCCACCGACACGGTCGGCTACCTTCTGTACCGTTTCGATCTCTCGCGAGACTAGTCCGTTCTCCCAGCCATGTATCTTGAAGCCGGGATAACCCATCTCAAGGCATTCCTGTGCGAAGTCAGCATAAGCATCAGGGGTGTCGAGGCCTCCTGTTACTGCTTCCTCACCATGCAGCGTTGCAATATATGTAGGTATCGTCTTTTTGTAGCCGCCGAGGAGCTGGTGAATAGGAGCGCCGTAGTATTTGCCTGAAAGGTCCCACAGAGCGATGTCAATTGGTGCGAGGCCGATCCGATTCATCCTAGTCGCATGACCCACTCTAGCGTAGATCAACTCCCGTTGAAGAGCGTCGTGACCGATTAAGTAATCGATGAATGTAGGGAGCGCAGCGTAATCTATCGCACTGCCACCGACGTATTCGCCAACCGGACCAGTGTCTGTAAAGATGCGTAAAGCGAATGCAGTTTTTGTGGACTTGGCGCCCGGTCGGTACACGATCCCACCCTCCTCAGTTCGGGCGATGTCCTCCTTTTCGAACTTGAACTCATGCACTTCTATCTTAGTGATCTTCGGATTCTTGCCCATGTCATCCTCCTATTTTTCTATGTTCGGCATCCGCTGATTATTGAGAATAAAGTCTCCAGGTTAATGTGAACACCGCCAATTCGGGACCTAGTTATTCATTAATCCTACATTATGACTCTTATGCTTTGATTGGCATAAATTGGCGTCTAGCGCTTGATTGCTTCGTTTATATAGCTCGGTTATGTTAGAGGGCAAGTCTTTTGGAGAACCTACCGAGGTGCAATTTATGTAAGAAATTGGCAAAATAGTCTGCGATGGTTATGCTTCCTAGCCATGGTGAAGTAAATTGCAAAGTAGAACCGACGTCATCGTTCAGAGGCATTGGTTCATATGGTCAAAATGTCGATTCGCGTAGGGGATAAACATGGACGTTCCAATTGTCTGGTGGATCGTGGTTGGCTTACTGGTTTCGCTGGCACTCTCACTACTAGCAGCAGGCCATCTATATAAAAATTTGAAAGAGTTAAGATTTCGCAAGAGGAGTCAGAGTAGTAGGTACGGTAATCTAACGGAGCAGTTTCTACCCCTTGCAGATAGTTTCCCGTGGAATCCACTCAACTTCAGGTTTTTGGGTAGTCCGATAGACGGAGTGCAATTTGAGGATGATCGCATAATACTGGTGGAATTCAAGGCTGCAAACAGCCAGTTATCTCCACTGCAACGTCATATTAGGGAACTGGTGGATAATGGGAAGGTTGGCTTCGAAGTTATCAGAGTTGGGTAATTTGAGATGGCGACACTGCAGGATGGTGGGCCAGCCTGGACTCGAACCAGGGACCTCAGTCTTATCAGGACTGCGCTCTAACCAGCTGAGCTACTGGCCCACGCTGTGTTGTGGGTGAGGTTGGGACCAAAACAGCAGAGCCGGAGTATATCGGCGTATTTAGAAGAGTGTCAAGGAACCCTCGCGTCAAGAGAAGACTCGTTGCCCAAGGCAAACTGCATTCTTCAGTGGATATAAGCTTGCTATGCTGTTCAGGTTAGATATATCGAAATGCCTTCGATTTGACTATTTTCGTGTGTGAAAAGGAGTTCCCCTAGATTTAGGTTGAATATTGATGGATAATCGGTACGTAAGCGGGTGTAGCTCAGGGGTAGAGCGTCTGCTTCCCAAGCAGGATGTCGTGGGTTCGAATCCCATCACCCGCTCCATTTATCTAGGTCTGTCAAGATTACTACAGTGCCATGAACGAGGCTTAGAAGGAGGGCAGAATGACAATTGTGTCACTCGATCTTGAGTCGCGGGATGACCTGAAGTTGTTGGGTGCTCAATGGAAATTTGGTTCTGGCTGGATACCTGGAGAGCCAAATGAAGGCTTAGTTTCTCAGACTTCAGGGTCACCGGCTCGTCTGGCCGAATACGACGATTCCAACTGGGAGATCTTATCGGATATTGAGCCTAGATCTGACGGTTCCACAGAAGGGGGATTAGCAGACCCTGGTCTTAGGAAAGGGCGATCGGTTGGATTCACCTTTGGCTGGTATCGGATACGAGTGACCGTTCCCGAACAGGTACGTGGAAAGAATGTGTTGGGTGCTCATGTATGGTTTGAAACCAATATAGATGACTACGGTGAGGTATGGGTTGATGGTCAACTGGACAGTTTGAAGGGAGTAGTTCACGGTCTGAATGTGATGAGTCGTGTCTTGGTCACGAATAATGCTCAACTGGGAGCTTCACATGTGATCGCTTGTCTTGCGATCAACGGACCTTTGGGGCAACCCGAAGAGGGTATATTTCTTCGCTACGGACGACTAGATTTTGAAAAGACCTTGTAGGGACTTGGGTTTCTAATACGAGCCATGTGGCGTCGGGCGGGATGTGGTTCTGCTTAGCGTGGTCTTGGTGTCTTGGGATATCAGTCCCTTCATCCTCTGAAAACCATGAAACGGACAGTAGCGACTGGGCACATATGTGGACACTACGCTTGTTTGTGACTATCAAGTCGTTGTTTATCCTCTTCAGTGAAGAACGGCCCTAAACCTTTTACTAGTTCTTCAACCGATTTTTCTACTGTGTGGTGGGTAGTGTCTATCACCAACTTATTAGGTAGCTTGGAACGAACGAATTCATCCTCGAACCTACTCAGTATGTGAGCTATGTCATGTTCCTGGATGACCTGCCTGTGGTGAGGACAATCCCTCATTCGATTCGCGATTGTGTCAGGTGAAGCTTTAACCAAGATCAGTACTGATTCGGGAGTTCCGTCCAATATCATATCTTCGAAAGCGTTCCTAGTTTGCATGATGGGATCATCGGGTGCGAGATTTTGCAGGTAATCGAAATAAAGTGGGCCGTAGATCTTGTCCTCATAGTGCAATCCGATCATTACACTGTCACCACCTGATCCTGCTCTAGGAATGTGGTAGAAGACGTTGTGCCGTTGGATCACCTCCTTTAGGCGAGGACTGAGATCCATAATTTGACGATATTCGGTCTCGGAGAATTCAGGCGGGTGGGAAAAATCAGGGAGTTTGAAATGGTCGTGAATTTTGTAAGGAGCCGGCACGTTTACGAAAGCGCCCATCGTCTTCTCTGCCCATGCCACAAAATTCTCAGCAAGGGTAGTTGTTCCTGCGTATTCGCAGCCTATCAGGATCAGTCTCATTTCTATGCCTCTTCCACGCTTGTAGGTTTGGGGACTTGTTTTTGGATTTTCTTATGGGCTCCTCTTTTGAAAAGTGGAGGTACCTGGCTGGGTTATAACATTGGGATGCGAGTCAGTCAATCACTGGATAGTCACTGTCTTGGCACTGGGTCTCGAAATCCATGCCACCTGTCCGAAGCTAAAATCCCCACTAGTTTCGCCTGTAAGATGATCTCAAAGGTCTTGGAAGGATCCAAATGTTGCGAAAGGTATGCTAACCTCGTGACCTAGACATCAAGAAGCGGAATTTGGAGGTTAGATGTGAAGTCAGCTATGTTGGTCTGGGGTGGATACTTAAGTCATTCGCCACAGGAGTGTGCCAATATATTTGGGGCATGGCTCGAAAGTGAGGGTTATGATGTTGAAGTATTCGACACTCTCGACGCATATTTGGATGTTGAACGTCTGGAAAAACTCAGCCTAATCGTGCCGATTTGGACACAGGGCGAAATTACAGAGGAGCAGGAGACTAACCTCCTGAAAGCGGTGGCTGGCGGGGTTGGCATTGCAGGATGGCATGGCTGTATGGCTGACTCATTCAGGATGAGTACCGAATACCAATTCATGGTTGGTGGGCAGTGGGTTTCACATCCGGGCAACTTCATAGACTACGAGGTGAACATAGTTGATCACGATGACCCGATCACTGCTGGCCTCAAAGATTTCAAGATGCACACTGAGCAGTACTACATGCATGTCGACCCAAGCAATGAGGTTCTCGCAACTACTACATTTAAAGGGGATCAGCTAGTCAGCGATATCTTGCCTTACGAGTGCCGCTGGATCGCTGGCTGTTTGATGCCCGTGGTTTGGAAGCGTATGTGGGGTAGAGGTCGCGTGTTTTACTCATCTCTGGGGCACAAGCTTGACGACTTCGAAGTTCCTGAGGTCATGGAAATTACCAAGCGCGGTATGCTCTGGGCTAGCCGAGAATGATATGAGTATTCCGGTGAGAGTAGGAGTCATAGGCTGTGGACGGATCAGTTCTCGGTATTTCAGACAGCTTTCGCTGTATGAGAACGTGGAGGTAGTTGCTTGCGCTGATCTTGATTATGAGCGTGCCAGAACATCAGCGGAGCTATTTGGCATCCACACTGCTTACGGTGTTGACGATCTTCTCGGTGACGATGATGTAGACCTTGTTTTGAATCTCACAGTGCCTCAGGCTCACACTGAAGTGAGTTTGGCGGCTATAAATGCTGGCAAACACATTTACTCAGAGAAGCCGCTAGGGATTGATCGAGCGGATGGTGCAGCAATTGTACAAGCCGCTGCCGATAGAACTGTGATGGCCGCATGTGCGCC
>JASMAO010000053.1 GCA_030754315.1 SAR202 cluster bacterium | reverse complement strand
AACAACGTGCCCTCGCTACCAACCGCCGCGCACGTTATGACTACTTCATCAAAGAAACATTTGAAGCGGGAATGGTGTTGCTCGGGTCTGAAATAAAATCAGCGCGTGCTGGACGAATTAATATCGCTGAAGGCTACGTGTACATTAAGAGCGGAGAAGCTTGGCTGGAAAATGCCAATATCGCAGCTTACGCACCAGCCGGAGAACAAGGCCAACATGATCCGACTCGATCCCGTAAATTGTTGCTCAGTAAGAAACAACTTAATTACCTCGATGATCAAGTTCATAGGGACGGGCAAACAATAGTCCCATTAAAGGTATACATCAAAAACCGAGTGGCAAAGCTTTTGATCGGACTCGCTAAAGGTAAGCGACAAGTTGACCGTCGTAATACCATCAAGGAACGCGATGCTAAACGAGAGATTGATCGGGCCATGAAATCCAGAATTTAGTCCTCAGCCATGAATCAGTTATAGAATTGGACTGGTAATTTGGGGACGCGTGGTTTCGACAGGAAGATCACCGCTAGATCGCGGGTCGTGGCGCCGTGCACCACGTAAAAAGCGGCAAAAACATAAACGGCGAACGAGAATTCGCTCTCGCGGCCTAAGGGCTGCGACTTTCGACCCAACCCCGACCTAGCGGGTTGGGATCGAGAGATGAAATGCTAGGTTGCGTTGTTCGGGTCGTTAGTGACGAACATCTAAGACTCCACTAACTGGTCGCCACACTTGCTAGGCCGATGGGGTGGGCGTGGCGATGAGACAAATACCGACGGCTACACTCGTAGAAGTCAAAACGGAAACCTTTCTGGACGGGGAGTTCGACTCTCCCCCGTCTCCACCAGAAAAATCATAAAGGCCCTGCCCTGCTATACATGGGCAGGGCCTTTTGACCAGATAATCCCATTGCTAAACAAACCAACCCTCAAATGTGTGTGTTGTAGTGTCTGACATGCCCGAGTTTTGATTTAGTATCTGGGAATACCAAAACTTCGAGGGTAAAGATGTCACATTTACGATTCGGTGCCTTCCTCGCACCACACCACCCAATTGGTGAAAGCCCGATGTTACAAATACAGAGCGATTTGGACTTGGCTGTACATCTCGACCGATTGGGTTACGAAGAGTTTTGGTGTGGTGAGCATCATTCAAGCGGCTGGGAGATGATTGGGTCTCCGGAACTGTTTTTGGCAGGAGTAGCGGAACGTACTCAGCAAATCAAACTCGGCACCGGGGTGATTTCATTACCGTACCACCACCCATTCATGGTCGCTCAAAGACTGGTGCAGCTTGACTACCAATCGCGAGGACGCGTGATATTCGGATCTGGTCCGGGGGCATTGCCATCAGATGCCCACACGTTAGCGATCGATCCAATGAAACTACGAGATCGTCAAGATGAAGCGATGGGAATTATTAAACGGCTATTCGAGGGAGAGGAACGTTTTAGTTACGAATCTGAATGGTTCCAACTCCGCGACGCAAAATTACAATTAAGACCATTTCAGGAAAATATGGAATTTGCCGTAGCTTCAACTAAAAGTCCGTCGGGAATGACACTGGCAGGTAAATACGGAGCTGGAGTTTTGTCAATAGGAGCTACCGCAACTGCAGGACTCCAAGCCCTGCCTCGTCAATGGAGCTTCGCTGAAGAGTCAGCCCTTAAACACAACAATGTAGTCGACCGCAAAAACTGGCGTATCTTAATGAGTTGGCACATTGCCGAAACACGAGAAAAAGCAAGGGAACAGGCTGGTGACGGATTGATGCGTCACAACAACGAATACACGGTTAAAACTTTACGCGGAGGAGAAGGCTCCATCTTCAAAACAGCAGATGAAGCCGTAGATGAGACCGCATTCTCGGAGCAAAGTGTCGCCGTAATCGGTACGCCTGACGACCTAGTAGCAAAGATTCGCGAGATGGTATCTATCACCGGCGGTTTTGGATGTGTCATAGGATTCGCACATGATTGGGCCAATCGAGAAGACACTCGTCGAAGTTGGGACATGGTGGCGAGATATGTCATACCCGAAGTAAACGGGCTGCTTGATGATTACAGGGAATCACATACATTCGTGACAGAAAACAGGGCATATTGGGAACGACACAATGAAGCTGTCATGAATAAAATTCAGGGAAACAAACGTGCCTCTGAGGTACTGAAAACCGAAGGATGGGAGGGAGAAAAATCCACAGATAATCACGATGACACAATAAAAACCACATCGGATTAAGTGGTCAAAACTGTGCCGGTGGATGCTGAATTATTCATGCGCAATCAGTTCCCATATTTCAATTTGATCTCTTACAAAACAAAAGTTGCCCGCCCCAACAATTCTTAACAACTGATGGTTTTTTTGTAATTATGTCCGCAATACAGGGATTGTGTTTCTGGAAGGTTTTATGAGAGTTTTATTGCTCGGTTTGGTTTCGGTTTTCGCGGTCGGTTTGGTCGCATGTGAAACCGCAAGCAAATCGAACACAAGTTCGCCACCTAAACAGCCAAATGCCACGGCCCAAAACATTGATACGCCTGTTAGTCCCACGGCTACCATCATCGTACCCAATCCCAACAAGTCGCACAAAGACATCAACCAACAAAAAATGCCGACCGAAACACTTGCTCCTGCCCTAATTGAGGGAAAAGACAAGACACCCAACTACCTGAATTCCTACTCCTTAAATAATGATGAATTCGGTACCCAGGTAACGGTTACCGTTAAAGGTGATACTCGAATGATTATCAGCAACGCACTTCCGGACCATGCAACCGGATACTTCCCTAATGCTGGTAACCCGAACACTATTTCGCCGCAGAACGTAAGCCACAACTATGTCACCAATCCGGTTTGGGTCGGTTCTGCTACTGATGTCAGGATCACAGGGGTTGCGATAAATGGTGTCAAATTTGAACCGGGAACGGCTGAAAGGATTACATGTGAATCAGGGGAAAGATTTCGCGTTGAAGGATTACAAGACGTATTCAACCTCGGTATGGACTTCAATAATGCACATGTTCAACCAAGCGGTGAATACCACTATCACGGTGTATCACAGCTTCTAGTCGATGCTTACGCGTCAGGCGATGACTTGGTACATGTTGGATTCGCGGCAGACGGGTTCCTCATGTATTACTCAAAATCAGGTAGATATAAGTCAAGTTTTGCCCTAATCACTGCCCCTCGTGCCGGTGAGAACTGCACAGCAAGCGGTCCTGGAGGCAGTCGCACGGTAAAGGTAGCCGGAACAACACCTGATGGGACATATACATCTGACTGGACATATAGGGAAAGCTCAGGAGATCTCGATAGCTGTAACGGTATTACAATCGACGGAAAGTACATCTACCTAATCACCAACGGTTATCCATATGTCGGTCGGTGCTTGAATGGTGAAGTAAGTGAGAAAGCTCCTACGGGCGGACCACCAGGTGCAGGAGGACCACCAGGTGCCGATCAATATGCTTGCAATATCAACCCTGACGGCTTTTGCATATTTACCGGGTTGCCACATCAAAAAGGACTAAAACCCGGAACGGACAAAATCATTAATAGCGAAGGCAATGTCCTTTTCAATATCGACAATGCGATAGCAACCGATGCGTCGGGTAAAACTCTAGCGCCCACAGGTAAACCCGCCGCTGCGGGAGACAGTCTCAAAGCGTCAAGTCACGAAAATATGAGTGATGACGAGAAAGCCTTCCATAAAGTGATGGCAATAATGTTTCCAATCAGAAATGCACTTATGTACGACATTTCAGATTTATCCATACAAAATTGGGAGGAACTCACAACAGAATTACGTGTGAGAGGAATCAAGGAAACATCATTCACCTCTGGAAGCACCCCAAAAGATAACTATTACAGCAGAGAAGATATTTTCACCTTGGCTAAAAATCCTGATGGCAAAGATATCCATCACCCAGTTATGAAATTTCTTGAAGAATCAGGACTATATCTTCTATGTCATGTAACAACGGATGAATTTAACGCAGTTCTTAAGGAAGCTCACCCTGAAGGACATGATCCATGTGGAGAAGCTGTGATTACATCTAAAGTACCTTTTAACGGTTGATAACAAACTACAAAATCAGCACCCAGGATCGAATGTTTCTTTGAATCGATCTTTTGATTTAACGCTCACTAGAGCCGAACTTACTGGGGGAGGCATAGCATCCCGCTCATCTTCCGATTGACTCGAACCATTGTCAATAAATACATTGCACGCTAACTGTATTCATACGTAGCCACCTCGGAGTTGACCGATTTCTGATAAGACTGATGGACGTGCGAATGCAATAAAAAC
>JASMAO010000052.1 GCA_030754315.1 SAR202 cluster bacterium | reverse complement strand
TGCAATGCCGCGCTGGCCGCTGTTAACTTTCCCGAGGGCAGTTTCCGTAATTGGTGATATAACTAGTCCCAGCCCTAGACCTGTAATAGCTAGGTGGATGGTTAGCATGGGTTCTGCGATATTTAAAGTCCACTCTGACATCAGTAAGAATCCCATGCCAGTAATAATGGTTCCTATTATTACTGGGCTACGCTCCCCTATCCGTTGGGTGATGTAGCCTCCAATCAAAGCCCCAAAACCTATAGCTACTGTCATTCTCAAAAGTTGCAGTCCGCCTTCTAATGGAGATTTTTCCAACACGGTGGCCGCCAGTAATGGCACTGTGACCATGCCAATTATTAACGCAGCCCCGATGAGGAAATGAGTCACGTTCGCAAGGTTGAATGATAGGAGTTTGAACAGATTTTGAGGAAACAAAGCGTCGCGGGAGCGGTTGTTCATCAACAGGAGAAGTAGCACTAGCCCAATAGTCAGTGTTAGTGAGATAGCCATGAGTGTATCCGGATGGCCTAAGCGAACAAGCCCGACGGTTAACAGTGTTAGGGCAGCTGCGAAAATAAGTCCGGTGGGAATATCTACACGTACATTGGTCCGCTTGCCTGGAGGATTTTTCATGATCCAGATCGACGCAGCTATTGTTAAAGGAATATTCAGCCAGAATGCCCATTCCCATGAAAGCCAGGTCCCTATTCCTCCTCCCCAGATAGGCCCGAAAACTGCCCCTGCTTCGGCACTTGCACCTATCAAACCGTATGCGATTGCTCGGTGCTTACCGTCCACTAGTTCGCCTGCAGCTGCGATGGTTATAGGAATCACGGCGCCTCCACCGATTGCTTGAAATATGCGTGTTCCGATAAGCCAGTTATATTCAGGATCTCCACCGTAAAGCCACCCTGGGATTTCAGGGGAAACTGCAACCAAAACAGACCCAATTGAAAAGACCGTCATTGCAAGTAGAAACGCTCGCCGATAACCGGCCCGGTCCGATATACGTCCCATCAGAGGCATTGCGGCTGTGTAACCGATCAAATAACCCGTGATCGACCAAGAAGCACGATCGAGCTCACTCACTCCTACTCTTAGATCGGCCATCATTTCCGGTAAAAGCGTTACAACTACAGTCTGGTCATCTGCCGCGATGAAAACACCGAAACACAATGGCAGTATGAGTTTGTAGGGGGATATGAAATGACCTAATCGTATGCGCATCGTTTAACTTGGTGGTTGGAGCGATACTTTTGCGTTGAAATTGGATAGTGTTATGACTCGAATCGTATTTGATTCATCTTCTGGTTGAACAATCCCAGTGATGACAATTTTTTTCAGAAAATAGCTTTGTGCATCTAGGGTCAGGCTTACATCTGGCATTGCTTCTTTCTGGACCTCCCCGACGATTGCGGTAAGCGTGATCGCAGGGATTTGCCCTAGAATGATCAGTTCATTGCTTACTTGTTCGTTCTCTTCATACCGCCCGTTTTGGGTCTCCCCGAGAATATCGGCCACCAACTTGACGGGGTCTAGAAACGAGAAAGGGCTATCCTCTGGGGCAACCTGTGACCACATTCCGGTAAGTGGATTCGTCATCCACGTTTTGTCGTTAATGACAATCGCTTCTACACGGACAAATGCACGTCCGATTTTTGCTTCAGCATTAATATCAAAGCCATTTGACGTAACAATCCCGCCTGCCTTTGTCATTTCGAGTGAACCTGCGAGAGTCGTGAATCCTTGGGGGTGGGTTAATTCGAAACTGAAATTATTAAGGTCCTGCATCGCCGTGCGGGATAAATCCACCGCTTGGGCTGGCGTTACGAGGGAGACGGTTGGTTCCTCAACAACCATACGATTCGAACACCCCAGGGCGATGGCGCAGAATAACGCAGTGGCTGTCATGTAAACGAAAGGTATGTGATGTAAATGAACAGTCATCTTGTGTGCATTTGCAGCCTAACCAAAATTGTCGGGTACCAGTCAATCAAGGTGGTCTTGCAAAATTAGCTCTAATCGAATTTAAGGATCACTGCAGTCCCGTATAAAGCCGCATTTATCGCATCTGAGTTTGCAGTGGAGATCGACCAACTGAGATTGACAGCGATCACATATCCAAATCTTAGTTTCTGAATTTCCATTCATATGCGCTCAGGTCTTACGATCTGGGTTTTTGCTTCGAACAGTTTTGTTTTACTCATGTTAAGAATTCCCAGCGGTGACCTTAGTGTTTTTGATAGTACAAAACCGTAACCTATGGATCACATGTGAGGTTGATTCCGTGCTATTGGCATGTTGGGAGTTATCAAGTCAATCAGTTGTCGCTCAAATGAAGTGGGGTAGTGGTGCTTACTAACTTAACGTTCATTAACTGGTCCGACAGTCAGAGTTAGCTTGCTGCTACGGTCGGGATGAAGTTACCAGCCCTAGGCTTTGCTAACTTTCTGAATTTTCTTTTCCCTGAGCGGTTAACGACTTGAGTTTACGCAGCGCGCTTTCTGCCTGCTCTGTATTTGATCCGGCGGGAGCGCGGTCGAGGAACTGGGTTAGGGAATCAACGGCATCACCAAAATTACCTACCTTGGTCTGCAAGTGCGCCAGTTCACTCAAGTTGCCTAAGTTTGAAGGATCGAGCAGCTGAATTCGTTCTGATGCCGAAAGGGCAAGTTCGTATCGCTTATGTTTTTCGTACGCGACCTTGAGATTGCTGATAAGCCTACGGAGTATGGTTCTCTTGTTTGTGGGACGTAGGAATTTGCGTTCCAGGTCGTCGAAGTCGCCGCCATCTACTCTGTCTTTCCCGAGTATGCTGACAATACATTCTTTTCTTGAGAGCAAGCCGCCTCGATAGAAAGGATCAACGTAAAGTTTGTCATCACCATCGCCGACCGCCACCACGAAGTGTTTGCGAAGTGATATGCCATCCACTAATACTCCAGCAGTTCTTGCGACTTCCATGTAGAGGATCGAAAGGGCAACTGGGCTTCCTGTTTTTTGGTCAATCACTTGGTTTATGTGGTTGTTATTTGGATCGAAATAATCTTTGGTATTGCCTTTGAAGCCCGCTTCTTCGAAGATAACGTCGTACATGACATCAACGAAGTCGTATATTGAGTGGTGAGCGGTGAGGTGAGATTTTACTTGTACACCTAACTTAGCGATAAGGCCCTGATAGGCCACGACGTCGAGATCAGGAAACTCAGCAGCCGCTGCGTTTAGACTAGCTGACGAGAGGTTAATCTCATCATCTGGGCATCTGATGGCGCGAGCAAAATTTTCTTTAGGATTTGACGGGGTGGTTCCCAAAACTGATGAATTGTTCCTGTGTTTAAAACAAGCCTTTTCAAATCGAATTAGCCGCATTCTAGCTGTGACCCGGTCAAGCCGCAAACGTTGTAGGCGTGGTAATTGCCACATGATTTGACATGATCCCTAGAGGTTGCAAAACTTGTGAGTAGGTGAAGTTCGTAACTTCGCTGGCGTTGTTCGCAACGCACAGGGGTGCTCGGGTAGCCGGGCTGAGATGGTAGACAATGAGACTTTGCCAACCCTTGAACCTGATCTGGGTAATGCCAGCGTAGGGAAACGGCCTGGTGCCATATCCAAGCGTGTTTTACTCAGAGTGACAAATAGCCCTGAATAATTGCGTTATAACAATGAGTTCCTGTTCTCAGAAATTGGTGTTGGACAACGGTGTGACTTCTCTCGATGATGGTGCTTTATTAACCGTTTCCGGAGTTGGATTTGATTACCAGAGCATTCCAGTTCTCGATAATGTTGACCTGTCGGTAAACCGGGGAGAATTTGTGGCGCTCGTTGGGCCTTCTGGATGCGGTAAGAGCACGCTTTTGAATCTGATTTCTGGACTTTTACCTCCAAGTACCGGAAGTATAAGTGCTAACGGTATCGTTGATTCTCCAGGGCGATTAGGCAATGTTTCGTACATGCAGCAACGGGACCTTTTATTGCCGTGGCGGACGATCTCTGAAAACTGCCAGCTTGGGCTGGAACTGCGAAACATTTCTGCGGATACATCAAAGGCCCTAGTTCAAGAACTTGCCAAATCATTTGGTCTGTCGGACGTACTCGAGTATATGCCCTCACAGTTATCTGGTGGAATGCGCCAGCGAGCTGCCCTGATGCGTACGGTCTTGCCTGATAATCATGTGTTGCTCCTTGATGAGCCGTTCGGAGCTCTCGATGCAATAACCCGCAACGTGTTACAGAAATGGTTGCTTAGTGTGTTAACTCGCACTGACAAAGCTGTTCTGTTGGTTACTCATGACGTAGAGGAAGCAATCTTGCTTGCTGATCGGGTAGTCATTATGGCAAGTGATCCGGGTCGAATAGTCGCTGAAGTGGATGTGAGGTTAGTTGGTTCCAATATTGAATCTTCATTTACGTCACCAGCTTTTGTGGAACTAAGGAAAAACATTCTGGCATTGCTTGAGAGACGGGGCGTATCTTCGTAATGCGTTTAATCCATAACTACATGTGGCAGGCTGTTAAGAATTGGTATCCGGCGATTTTGACTTTTGCGGTATTGATTGTAGTTTGGGAATTGTGCGTCTGGTTTCTTGAAATCCAAAGGTGGCTGCTTCCTCCGCCGACGATTATTTTTCAAGAATTAATCGACTCGATAGGACTTTTAACCCGACACGCCGGAATCACGGTGGTGGAAATAATTATGGGATTTGCTGTGTCGTTGATGATTGGGGTCGCTCTTGCCTCGGGAATTGTGTGGTCTCGTGCGATGGAGCGATCAGTCTATCCAATTATTATTGCGTCCCAAACGATACCTATATTCACTTTGGCTCCTCTTCTTATCATTTGGGTTGGCACAGATATTATGTCGAAAGTCATAGTTGTAGTGCTTTTCACATTTTTTCCTCTGGTAGTTAGTCTTGTTACGGGTTTACGTTCAGTCGATTCAGAATCGGTCGACATGTTTCGGACACTTGGTGCAACTAATGCACAAATTTTTAGAAAATTAATGATCCCAACAGCGCTGCCTAATTTTTTTGCCGGGATGAAAGTGGCAGCAGTGGTATCGGTGATCGGAGCGGTCATCGGCGAATGGGTTGGAGCGAGCGGCGGACTTGGGTGGCTTATGAAGTTATCGGGCCCACAATTTCAAACGGCTAGAGTTTTTGCTGCAATAGTGGTTTTGTCTGTGGTGGCGATCACCCTATTTGCGGTAATCGTTGCCATAGAAAAATGGTCATTGCGTAAATACCCATCGACTTTGAATCAGGCTAAGAATTTAGGAGAGTAATGAAAATTATCTTTTTGTACGTTGTATGTCTCATATCGATGGCCGTTGTGGGTTGCAGTGATAGCGATACGGAATCTCAAGAGCTGATACTGACATTGGATTGGTTTCAAAATGCTAACCATGCAGGGATCTACGTGGCAGTGGACAAAGGATTCTTTGCCGAAGAAGGTTTGAATGTTGTCGTAGAACCACCAGCGGACCCTACGGCTATTCTCAGCCTGGTCGCAAGCGGAGATAGTGACTTTGGAATGTTTTACCAACCGGATCTGATGCAGGCTCGTAATGCAGGCGTGCCAGTTCTAGCCGTAGCGGGTGTGGTGCAACGTCCGCTAAATTCGATGATGGCCCTGCAGTCGTCGGGGATCGACCGGCCTGGTAAATTGGCGGGTAAGAA
>JASMAO010000051.1 GCA_030754315.1 SAR202 cluster bacterium | reverse complement strand
TATCCCAGCCTGATCCTGGCATCGAATTCTTGAATTCAGATGTTTCTCCACACAAAGTGCATGTCCCGATACTCGTGGGCCCGTTGGGTCGATCTATCATCCAGTTGTGTTTGCACTCCGGCACGGTTTGTTGCTGATTAGTCACGTTGCGCCTTCCCCCGTAGATATTGAATGTTTGAACTCTAACCCCGCTCCTCTATCGGAACATACAGGAGATCGTGCTCTCCTGTATATTCCAGCCGAGGCCTCAAGATGTCGCGCTTCGAGTATTGTTCAAGGACGTGTGCTGTCCATCCTGGCATACGGCCGATTGCAAAAAGAGGAACAAATAGGTCATCTGGTATATCGAGCAGTGAGTAGATAGCACCTGCCCAGAAATCGACGTTGGGATTGATCCCAAGCTTCGCCCTTTTTTTCAGAGCCTCGGTTTCTGTAACTGCCTGCAAGATTGAGAACCAGCGAGGCTCGTTTTTTCGGTGGGCTAGCTTTTCTGCCTCGGCTTTGAGGTGCAAGGATCTGGGATCTACTGCTTTGTAAACAGGATGGCCGAAACCCATTATACGACCTCCGTTGGCTATGACTTTCTCCACGTATTCCGAAGCGTTCTCTTCGCTTCCGATGGCCTGTGTCATGGTGATTACACCTTCGGCGGCCCCGCCATGCTTGGTTCCCTTTAACACAGATATGGCTGCGGTTATTGTCGCGTAGTAATCAGCACTGGTGGATGCTGCAACTCGGGCAGCGAAAGTGGAGGCATTCACTCCGTGCTCTGCGTGCAAAATGAGATCCTTATCTATCAAACGGGAGTCCTCTGCATGTGGATCTGTCCCGAACAGCATGCTCAGGAAGTTTGCTGCATGGGATAATGTTGGATTCGAGGCGATCGGTGGGTCTCCATTTCGTATACGGTAGTGGGCAGCGACAATGGAGGGTACAGAGGCGATCAGGCGAACTCCCTTTTCCAGTACGGCATTGCGTGACATATTCAACACATCTGGATCTAGGCTGCTCATTGCCGAAACAGTTGTCCGAAGCACGTCCATCGGGTGGGCATGTTTTATCCCATGTATTATGCTGAGAAGCTCATCAGGGAGTTCCCGGGCAGACTTCAACTCGGTATCAAATTTGTCGAGTTCAGCTCTGTTGGGTAGGGATCCGTATAGGAGAAGATAGGAGGTCTCTTCGAAGGTCGACTTTTCTGCAAGGTCGTGGATGCTAAATCCACGGTAGAGCAGCGTGCCACTCCTACCGTCGATGAATGCGGTTTTAGTTCTATCGAAGTGGACATCCTTGAGGCCTTTACGAATTTCCACTTTCGATTCTTGTATCGGCACGCAGATACCTCACCTAACGACAACAACAAATGGTTTTGGCCGAGTGCAGAGGCGTGCCGTCACAACATACCGACCACGCTGATGGTACTGCGAGCGGAGGCCATCCCTCAAGCCATTCCGTCTCCCAGATGGGGTACCCGGATTCTAGCACCAGCATACCTAAGTGTCAAGGAATCCGCATCGTTACCATGCAGAGCGATAAATTCAAAATTCCGAAACCTGTTTTTACAAACCGATTGACGGAAAGTCGAGACCGTCCCTACAATAGCCTTGTTAGGGCGCGCACCTTTTTTGCGACAAATATTAAACCATCCGGATCGTGCGACTTGCCACGCGGGAGTCGAAGTGTTGGATACAAATCTTAACGCGGTTCCCGATGTGGTTATCTTACGACTACCACTCTACATACGCGCACTCAACGTCTTGCTAAATGAACAAAAGGATGTCGTTAGCTCTCGACAATTAGGCAGCTTTCTTCAAATGGAGCCTGCCCAGATCAGGAAGGATCTGAGTTATTTTGGACGGTTCGGTAAGCAGGGTAGAGGCTACAATGTCGAATTTCTTGTAAACGAACTGGGACAGATTCTTGGGCTTGATCGTAAATGGCTGACGTGTTTGGTAGGAATGGGCCGCTTGGGACAGGCGATCATTAACTACCCTGGATTTGCTCCTGAGGGGTTTGACATCGTTGCTGCGTTCGACAGCGACACTCGACAGATTGGGACAGACGTTGGTGGTATCAAAGTATTGCCGATGTTGAGTATAGGCCCAACTATAGAGAAACGTAAAGTCGCCATAGCTATTGTTGCAGTGCCAGCCCAACAGGCACAATCCGTGGTTGATCAATTAATTCATGCCGGTATTAAGGGGATTCTTAACTACGCGCCTGTGGCACTTAAGGTTCCAACGGATATAGTTATGAGGAATATAGACCCTGTGGTTTCCCTACAGTCGCTTACTTTCTATTTGCTACGTAATCAACAGCGTTGATAAAAGATGGGCCAGTATCTTATTGGCTTTAACGATCTAGTTGGCTGCTGAATTCGTTCGACGTTTTCTTCTGGCTACAGCCACTCTCGCCTGAGACCTGCGCATGGCCGCCATGGCCTTTTCAAGTTCCATCTGAGAACTTGCTTGGGTCATTTGTTCCTGAGCGCGTTTTAGGGCTATGCTGGCTCGTTCTTCGTCTATTTCCTCGCTGCGCTCGGCAGTATCAGCGAGAATGGTGACCCTGTTGGACAGGACTTCCATAAATCCGCCACTGACTGCAATTAAGCTTTCTTTTCCATCTTTGACCACTCGTAGCTCGCCTGGCTTGAGGGTTGTTAGCAGAGACGTGTGTTCAGGAAGGATGGCCAGTTCGCCGTCTGCTCCAGGTGCCACCACGATGCTTACGTCTTCGGCATAAACGAGTCGCTCTGCGGTCGCAATCTCTAGTTTCAAAACTGTCATTTGAATACTGGCTCGACTTTATGCTGCTTGGTTACCCATTTCTACTGCTTTCTCGACAGCCTCATCTATAGATCCGGTCATATAGAAGGCTTGCTCTGGTAAGTCATCATGCTTGCCATCGAGTATTTCAGTGAAGCCTCGCACCGTCTCTTTGATAGGCACATATCGCCCTTCCTGACCGGTGAAGATCTCTGCGACGAAGAAAGGTTGCGTGAGAAAGCGTTGTATTTTGCGCGCCCTTGCAACTGTCAGCCGATCATCCTCGGATAGCTCCTCGACACCAAGGATAGCGATAATGTCCTGCAGATCGCGATATCTTTGCAGTACCTGCTGGACTCCTCTGGCGGCGGTGTAATGTTCTTGGCCTACAATTGACGGCTCTAAGATCCTTGACGAGGAAGCCAACGGGTCAACTGCAGGGTAGAGGCCCTGTTCCACGAGGCCTCGGTCGAGCGAGACAACTGCGTCTAGATGGCCGAATGTAGTAACGATGCCGGGGTCTGTATAATCGTCGGCAGGCACATAGATCGCTTGGAAGGATGTTATAGATCCGGCGT
Source organism: SAR202 cluster bacterium (assembly GCA_030754315.1). Classification (GTDB taxonomy): domain Bacteria; phylum Chloroflexota; class Dehalococcoidia; order Lucifugimonadales; family JASMAO01; genus JASMAO01. The sequence goes on along the minus strand of JASMAO010000051.1, from coordinate 5,749 downwards.
TGCTCGATGTGATTCGTTCCTCTAGCTCTCCCATCTCTGTTGCCAGCGTTGGTTGATAGCCTACAGCGGAAGGCATTCGTCCAAGGAGTGCTGAAACCTCCATACCGGCTAATATATACCTGTATATATTGTCAATGAACATTAGGACGTCTTGGCCTCGTTCTTCCTTAAAATATTCGGCCATGGTTAGTCCCGTCAGTCCAACGCGAGCTCTGATTCCTGGAGGCTCGTTCATTTGGCCGAAGACTAACACGGTGCTGCTAAGGACGCCCGATTCTTGCATCTCGTGCCACAAGTCATTACCCTCACGTGATCTCTCCCCGACTCCAGCAAATACAGACACACCCTGGTGTTCTGCGCCGATGTTTCGGATCAATTCTTGGATAATAACTGTCTTTCCAGTGCCTGCACCGCCATAGGCACCGATTTTGCCTCCCCTTGTAAAAGGAGTGACCAGATCCATCACTTTGATCCCCGTTTCTAACACCTCAATGGTTGTGGCTTGATCTTCAAGTGTAGGAGGTTTTCTATGGATCGGCCATCGTGATTCAGATTTGACTTCATCGAGTTTGTCTAAAGGCTCACCTAGGCAATTAAATAGTCGTCCCAGAGTGGCTTCCCCAACGGGCACAGTGATTGGCGCACCTGTGTCTGTTACGGCGATCCCTCTCGTGAGTCCTTCGGTAGGGCCGAGAGCTAAACAACGAACCCAATTGTTGCCAATGTGCTGTTCGACTTCCAGAGCCAGGCTTTGACCCTTGATCTGGGTCTCGAGGGCATTGTATATTTTGGGCATTTCGCCGGATGGGAACTCGGCGTCTACTACCGTCCCTATGACTTGGGTTACTTTTCCAGTTGCCATGTTTCCTCCAAATTTCGGCGTTCCCAAGGAGCTCTTTGAATTCTCTGCTTGGGTTGAGGTTTTAAGGTATTCCTCATGGTGGCCCTAAGATTCAACAGCAGCAGCGCCTCCAACGATGTCCAGTAATTCCTTGGTGATGTTTTCCTGGCGAGCTTTGTTCATAATCAGAGTGAGTTCTTCTACCATCTCGTTGGCGTTGTCGGTCGCGTTTCGCATTGCAACCATTCTGGCCGACTGCTCGCTGGCGATACTCTCAAGTACAGCATGATAAACTTGCATTTCAACAAATCGTGGTAAAAGCGCGGATAAGACTTCCATGCTGCTAGGCTCATAGATGTAACCAACGGAGTCTTTGACGTCCAAGTTGCCAGGAATGACTGGTAGTAGGGGCTCAATTACCGCGTGTTGGACGGTAGTACTTACAAACTGCGCGTAGGCTAATTGGACCGCATCGATTTGCTCCGACGTGTAGCTATCTATGACAAGTTTTGTTATGGGCGTTATATCTGCAACGGTGGGACGATCGCCTAAGTCAGCAAAAACTGCTTGGACGCCCTGACCAGTGCTAACCATAAAGTCTCGACCTTTCCTGCCGACGGATATCACGCTTGTTTCTGCATTTTGGGTTAGCAAAAACTGTCCCGCAACTCGATTGATTTTACTATGCAGTCCCCCTGTCAAACCTCGGTCGGGGGTAATAATGATTAGGGATATTTTCTTCGCTTCCCTGCGCTTTAGGAGAGGGTGTAACCACTCCTCATCCTGTCGTTGTGCAGCTAGGTCTGACAAGAGATCGCGCATTCGATCAGCGTAGGGCCTGCCCATCAGTGCCGCTTCTTGAGAGCGGCGCATTTTAGACGCTGCAATCATAGACATCGCCTTTGTGATCTTAGCGGTATTTTGGACGCTTCGGATGCGTCGCCTTATTTCACGAACGCTGGACAAATTGTGGAATCATGCTCCTAAAAGAGGCTTTAAAAAGAAACCGTATCTTTAAACTCTTTTATGCTCGCTGTTAATGCAGTTGAGTTCTCCTCTGATATATCCCCTGAATCGGCGATTGCCTGAAGGATTTCGGGGTGGTTTGATGACATGAAGCTGTGGAGCCCATCTTCGAAGGCGCTCACTTTATCTATCGCTATGTCGTCGAGATGTCCGTTGGCTAGAGCGAATAAAATTGTGACCTGTTGCTGTAGCGTCTGTGGAAGGGATTCGTTCTGTTTCAAAACCTCGACAGCCCTTTGACCGCGTTCAAGTTGTGCACGTGTTGCCGCGTCTAGATCAGCGGTCCCAAACTGTGCGAAGCTTGCAAGAGCGGCGTATTGGGCTAGGTCTAAACGAAGACGCCCCGCAACTTTTTTCATTGCCTTCGTTTGAGCGGAACTGCCGACGCGTGACACAGAAAGACCGGCGTTTATCGAGGGTCTTATGCCTGAGTTAAAGAGTTCTGGTTCAAGGTATATCTGCCCGTCGGTTATTGATATCACGTTAGTTGGAACGTAGGCCGAGACGTCCCCTGCCAATGTTTCGATGATGGGTAGCGCAGTTAGCGAGCCACCGCCGAGATCGGGAGCCAATCTTGCCGCTCTCTCTAAAAGCCGGCTGTGCAAATAAAAAACGTCGCCAGGATACGCTTCGCGTCCCGGGGGACGCCTGAGCAAAAGTGACATCTGTCGGTAAGCCCAAGCGTGCTTGGATAGGTCGTCGTAAATTATCAAGGCGTCCTTGCCTTGCCTCATGAAATGCTCACCTATAGCACATCCGGTGTAAGGTGCTAGGTATTGCATAGATGCTGGATCCGAAGCGTTAGCTGCCACTATGACCGTATGTTCCATTGCGCCATTTTCTTCGAGTTTCGCAGCAAGTTGAGCTACCTTTGCTGCTCTTTGTCCGATGGCTACGTAAATACAGGTGAGATCTCCTCCTTTTTGGTTGATTATCGTGTCGGTAACCAATGCAGTTTTCCCGATGGAACGATCACCTATAATTAGTTCACGCTGTCCTCGTCCTATGGGGACCATGGAATCGATAGCCTTAACACCCGTTTGCATTGGTGTGTCAACTGCCTGCCTAGATGCTACATCGGGTGCTATGACCTCGGTCGGACTAGTTACTTCAGTTTTGATTGCACCCTTGCCGTCAAGAGGATTGGCTAGGGCGTCCACGATCCTTCCTATTAGAGTATCCCCAACGGGGACTTCCACTATTCGGCCAGTGCCGCGCACGTCGGCACCTTCCTTAACGTCCTGTGGATCACCGAGTATGACTGCGCCGACCCCGTCCTCTTCAAGGTTCAGTGCCATTCCTGTAATACCACCCTCGAATTCCACTAATTCATTAGAGCCAACCCCGGAGAGACCATGGATTCTGGCTATCCCATCGCCTACTTCGACCACGGTACCCACATCCACCATCGAGAGTTCATGCCCAAATTCCTCGATTTGTTGCTTTATTACCGATGCTATGTCTTGTCCTCTAACCGCCATCAGTTCCTCCGCCTAGACTAGATAGATTGTAAGGGTACTAGTTGTGTTGTTTAGTCAGTTCTCTGGCCGTGGCGCCTTCTTGATTACTTGTTTTGGCCAACGATATCGCGATGCATAGTTTGAAGTCTTCTACGTGTACTACCGTCAATAACCCGGTCATCAATCTGGGCAATCAATCCACCAAGTATCTGTGGGTCTACATTGCTGGTGATATCGATTTGATTTCCGCTGATTTTTTCCAAAATTTTATTTATTTTAGTCAAGTGAGTGGTGTCTATTTGTACCGCGGTAGTCACGACTGCCCGCTCTATGCCGCGATGGGTGTCGAGAAGAGCCGTGTATTCCTTCAAAGTATTAGGTATCAGGTGAACCAGGTTTCGGGTAGAAAGCAGGGAGACAAGATTGACGGCCAGCGGTTTTACGGTCTTTTCCAGAACATTCTTGGCAACCCTAATTTTTTCCGAGCCCGGAATCTGCGGTGCATCAAGCAGATTTAGGAATTGGATATTGTTCAAAGATTTCTCAACAACCGTAAGGTTGTCGGTCCATTCGTCTAGTGTATTTCGCTCCGAAGCTATCTGGAAGATAGCTTGGGCGTATCTCTTGGCAGAAGCTTCTACTGGCATTCATTTACCTTCAGATCGGTTTATCTTGTCTAAAATCGCTGGTGAAGGTCTCAAGGCCGGGATCAGTGTGAGCCGAGACTAGAACTCTCTTCTAACACTTTTTCTATCAACTCTTTGTGAGCCGATTCATTAAGCGAGTGTTCAACTATTCTTTCCGCTGCCGATAGCGCTAGGCCAGAAAACTCTCTGCGGAGCTCCTCAATGGCAGAGTCCCGTTCACGCTGAATGTCCGCCTGTGCTCTAGAACGCTCAGCTTCAATCTCTTCTCTGGCTTTGGCAAGTTCCTCTTGACGGACCCTACCGGCTATTTCCTTTGCTTGGACGATCATTGATTGACCTTCGTTTCTGGCTGCCTCAATTTGTCTTTGCGTCTCTTCTTGGGACCTCTCAGCGTCTTTTTTGGTGCGCTCGGCTGTCTCCAGGCTGTCTTTAATTCGAGCCGATCGGTTGTCAAGCATCTTTAGCATTGGTTTGTACAGCACCGCACGCAAGATCCCAAATAGAATCAGGAAACTTACTATAGATGTGATTAGGCCGGGTAAGTTAATACCTAATGCTTCCATAGCAGTTCCTCGGTTACCGGTTCTAAATATTCGGGCGATTGACCCATGATTTGACGCGGAATCAAACGAACTTGATTATAACTGCGACAACAAGGGCGTAAATTGCTATTGCTTCGGCGAAGGCTATAGCCAAAATCATATTTTGCTGTATCGGTCCCGCAGCTTCCGGGTTTCGCCCCAGGGCCTCCATGGCCTTTGCTGCCAAGATTCCGATACCTAGGCTTGGGCCCAATGCGCCCAGTCCTATTGCCAAGCCCGCCGCTATGTCCTTAATGTTCCCTTCCATTCCACGCTCCTTGCATCAGTTTTTTGTCAATAGAATTCGCATATTATTCGAATTAATGGTCTCCGTCCCCGTGTGAAACAGTTGCTGTGGCCGCAAACACTAGGGTGAGCATAGAAAAAATAAACGCTTGAATCAGTCCAACGAATAATTCAAGCCCAAGAAAGGGTACAAGGCCTATCAGCGGTAGGAGGAAAGCCATTGCAATGAGTAGTACTTCGCCCGCGAAAATATTTCCGAAAAGTCGGAAAGTGAAGGCAATGATGCGAGCTACTTCACTTACCGCTTCCAGAACTCCAACGAATAGACCAATGACGCCTTCTTTGAAGTTTATGAATTTCCCGATATGCTTTGGAACACCAAGTATCCTTAATCCCCACCAATGGACCATTACCATTGCAATAATAGCGATACCCAAAGTCATGTTGATGTCGGTATTGGCGCTTCGTAAGTAGGGTACTAACAGACCGGCTTTCTGTCCGTTTGCCAAACCGACCACCTCCATCTCCTTAGCGTTGGTTATATCACTGGCGACCGATCCCAGAGGCTGTACAGATAGAGGCCCTACTTTGTCGAAGACCTGTAGGTGTACGCTACTAAGATCCAAGTGTACACCTTCGGCTTTCGCTTTGTCTTCTGCATGGTGGATTATTTGTTCAGCCGGTTCTACCCACCCAACTGTGCCGAATAAAGGAAGTATTCCCATCCAGTTAGCTGTGACTACGAATAGGAAGATTGTCATCGTGAGGGGGAAGAATTTTCTTGCCTTTTCTTTGCCAGCGACGTTTTCTGCTAGGTTAAGGAAGAATTCAAGGATCGTCTCAACCAGACCTTGGAGTCGACCAGGTACTTCTTGGATTCTGCGAGTAGATATGTAGGATATCAACGCAAGGAAGATCACCGTTGCCCAAGTAGCCACCATTGTGTTG
>JASMAO010000050.1 GCA_030754315.1 SAR202 cluster bacterium | reverse complement strand
AGCTGGGCCGCAACTTTTGGGAGGCAACAGATTCGAATCCATCAGCAATAAATTCCACAATGTTTAAGATCGACAAAAAAAGCGCTTTGAAAAAACGGTTACCTGTCCTCACTCTTTGCTCCTGTGGCCAGTCTGCAGTAGCCAATTGACCCTATCTCGATCTGCGACATAATGTCCACAAGTCACGACTAAAAGTATTGCCGCGGGCACGGTCATCTCCATAACGTACAGAATCAAAGCCGCCAGAAGGAAAAATACAATTTCCAGACTCAACCTCACAATGCCTGATACCGCGACAGGTGGCTTACGGTTCCGAGTTGCATCACCGGGCACGGCAAAGGTACCCATTATGAGAGCCGCAATTATTGGCGCTCCAAGGCCCGTCACAAAACTTGGTAAGCTGGTGGATAGTTGCCAACCCCAGGTGGCCATCGAAGCATAGGCAGCCACCTCTATGAGGAATCTGGCCATCCGATTAACATCCAGCAATTTCAAAATTATAGGGTTCCTCAGGCGCACATTTCCAAACAGTCAGCACCAGCATCTTATCGATGCGGATAGAGCGCGTCAACAAAGAAGTTCCCAAGGCGACCCATATCTTGACGACAGGCCACCCTTGCTAAATAATCAACCTCACGATTAGCTTGGATGATAGAGGAAGATCCAAGAGAGTCGTCTTTACACTGTTGGAAAGGAGACTGAAATGGGGGACAAGGACTTAGGATTCGTGGGACTGGGAATCATGGGTAAACCCATGGCCAAGAACCTCATCAATGCAGGGTATTCCGTAACAGTTTACGATATATCCGCCACGTCAATTGAAGAAATGGCAACTTACGGTGCATCCCCAGCCTCTTCAGCGAGAGAGGTTGCCGAAAAGGCGCCAGTTGTGATCACCATGGTACCGGATTCATCGGACTCCGAAACAGCGATTCTCGGCCCCAATGGGGTACTCGAGGGGGCTTCAGAAGGTGACACAGTCATAGATATGAGTTCTATTGCACCCGCAACCTCCCAAAAAATCGCAGCTTTGTGTGAAGCACAATCGGTCGACTTTCTAGATGCTCCGGTCAGTGGGGGAGAGCCGAAAGCGATTGACGGAACGCTCGCAGTAATGGTCGGGGGTAAGAGTAGCGTCTTTGACAAATACGAAAATCTGATCAACGTCATGGCCAGTAGTGTAGTTTTGTGTGGGAACTATGGCGCTGGCAACACGACCAAACTTGCGAACCAAATTATTGTTGCTGCAAATATTGAAGCCTTAGCGGAGGCCCTCGTCCTATCTAAAAAGGCAGGATTAGACCCCAACGTGGTATTTGAAGCAATCAGAGGCGGGTTAGCAGGAAGCACCGTCATGGAAGCCAAGGCGCCAATGATGATCGCCGGCGACTTCAATCCAGGTTTTAGAATCAGGCTGCACCAAAAGGATCTACATAATGCACTTTTAACAGGGAAGGATCTGGGAGTACCACTTCCCGTAACCAGCATAGTCCAACAAATGCTTGGGGCATTAATTAATGGTGGAAAAGCAGATTCTGATCACTCAGCAATAGCAAACTTTCTTGAGGATATGGCACAGTCAAAAATTAGCGGATCCTAGCTACGATCTCCGCATTACATTTTGAAGACACACGGGCAATAAACTTGCCCGTGTGTCTTCTTTTCTGAATAGTTCTTTGTCTTTTGTGAAGAGTGTGCTTGACACAATAAGACTGGTTATGATACAAATGTTCGGAACATACGTGCTTTATTTTCATCCACGATCTGAGGGATTTCCATGGGAACCAAAATATCCGGCAAGCAGCAGAGCATCTTGAGTTTCATTCGCGATTTTCTTGAGCAGCACCAATTCCCTCCTACCATCAGGGATATTCAATATGGCTGCAAAATAAGCTCAACGTCTGTGGTGGACTACAATCTCCGTATTTTGCAACGTGAAGGATATCTCCGTAGATTTGCAGATGTTTCACGTGGTATAGAGCTTCTTGGCGAGAACCAAGTAACAGGCGCAAGGCGAGACGTAGTTAGCGTTCCGGTTTTTGGTGTCATCGCAGCTGGTCAACCTTTGAGCATACCTCCATCCGATACGTGGCATACAGAAGAGATCGATCACGTAGACCTACCTAGCTTTCTAACTGAGGGTAAGGACGGAGTCTTTGCTGTCAGAGTGAAAGGCGAATCTATGATCGACGCCCTAATCGGAGACGGTGATCTCGTCATCATGGAACCTACCAACAACCCGCAAACTGGCGACATGGTCGCCGCATGGCTCTCTGATACAGAAGAGGTCACTCTCAAGCACTTTTACATGACAAGTGGTATGGTTCGACTGCAACCAGCCAATGCAACGATGGACCCCATCATTGTTCCTGCAGACAAAGTGTCCGTTCAGGGCCGTGTCGTAGGCGTCGTACGATCTATGTGAATATCCCCTAACTTACCTAAGACCCGTAAAACCAGATTCCGTGCGGTGTACGCTGTCATACGGCACGGGTTAGTGCATTAATACTCTTTGGTGTGACCTCATGGATAAACCTTAATACGATTGGCATTCTTACACATCCAAGAAATTGAATGTCGCCCAAATACGAAACGAATAGAACTTCAAATCCTGTCGCCACCAAAGCGTCACGACATTGAAACTTTCTCTGCACCGCCAATCAGGCAGTCACCGCACTCATAAGGTCGCGTCCACCCAATCCTGGTTGTCGCATTAACTCCAATCCGGCGTAGCAATGTAAGCAGATCACAGATCGGCAACCCAACCACATTTAAATAACAACCCTGTATACATACGCATGGATTGAATATCGGATCTTGAATAGCATAGCCACCTGCCTTATCAAAAGGCTCGCCTCTGCTTATGTATTCGGAGATTTCATCGTCGGTATAACGGCGCATTGAAACGGTAGTACTTCTGGTAATCGTGTCAGCCTTCCCCGTCAATGGGTCTAGTAACGCTAGACCGGTAACCACTCTGTGAGTCCTGCCTCTAAGCGCCTGTAAGGTCTCGGTCGCACCCTTAATATCATAGGGTTTGCCTAAAATCATCCCAGCCGAAACAACGACAGTGTCGGCACCTATCACCACAGACGACGGTTTCTGTATCGACACCTCCTTCGCTTTGCCCAGAGAAAGCCGAGTCACATATCGCTCAACAGCCTCGTCCGGACCGGGTCTAGTCTCTGGAGCTTTGGGCGACACGCAGGTAACCGCTAAATCCAGTATTCGAATAATCTCGCGTCTCCTAGGCGAAGCCGACGCCAACACTAATTGAATCATAATTCTAAAATGCCCTATTTCCCAAATTCCTTTTTGTAGAGCTAAGCGTAGCAATGCATTCGACATGATGCGTCTGCGGAAACATGTCTATTGGCTCTACGTTGTTGACTCGATATGCTCCTTTAACAAGAACCGCAAGATCTCGGGCCAGCGATTCTGGGTCACACGAGACGTAAACTATTCGTGACGGTGTCAGCCTGATTAAAGCCTCCAGGACAGCAGTGTGGCATCCTGTCCTGGAAGGGTCTAAAACAACGGCATCAGGAGCAGCATCCAAGGAATATATCACCTCCTCAGTTTTTCCAAGGCGGAATTCAATATTTTCGATGCCAAGAGTGTTAATTGCAGCATCCTTAACAGCTGCTTCCGACTCCTCAATGGCGACCACTTTACCAGCTGATTCAGCCATTAATACGGTGAATGTTCCAACGCCCGCGTACGCATCAACGACAGTCTGGTTCCTACATAGTTTGAGTGCCTTTAATACCCTTCTAGCCATAATCTCAGTCTGAGCCGTATTTACCTGAAAAAATGAAGGCGACGAAACTCGGAAAGCTCGGTCCAAAAGTCTCTCTTCATAGTAAGCCTGACCCGACATAAGTGTTGTTTCGGCTAACTGCAGAGTTGGCTGGATAAGGTACTCAGCAGTGTTAATCCCAACTCTGACGGACAGGTTGGTGGTTTCATCGCATTTATCCTGCAAATCGGCCATTATTTCATTGATCTGAGGGTCCATTAGAAGACATTTTCCCAGCTTAACGAATCGGCGCGTAATGCGGTTGTTAAACCCAAGGCTTCCCTGTTGTCGAACTGTAAACCTGGCATGATTACGATAACTGAATTGCTCTGGCCCCGGCACAGTCCTTCTCACCGGCACTCCGATTAATTCTGGATACTTCTGCATCTCTCGTACCACGGCATTCCGCTTCAGCTTGAGCTGGTGGCCGTACTCAATATGCTGCCATTGACAACCACTGCATGGGCCAAAGTACGGGCAAGGCGCAGATATCCGATGTGGCGAGGGCTTAAGTACGTTCATAACGAGGGCTGAGACGTATTTCTTCTTACGACGACGATACCGGAAAACCCTCGCCTGTACCTTCTCTCCCACAATACCACCGAAAACGTTAACAACATCGCCATCCAAGTGGGCAATAGTATCACCAAGGCGCCCCATTTTTTCGAGATAGAGGGGTATACTGTCCGAAGTGTTCGCGTTATTCGTCCTCACGTCTTGTATCTCCCACACAACCCTATTTTACAGATTTACAGACCAATCTCATGCTAAGTCTACAATCTCGCGATTCAATATGTGAGTGCTACCTCTACCATTCACATAAATCCGTTAGAATAAACCCGTGCTTCCATAGAGTGAAAGAATTACACATAACAAAACGGAGAAGTCCATGTCAAAAAAAGTACTGGTCACAGACTACGTCTGGCCTTCAGTAGAACCGGAAAGGGCCGTGCTTGCTGAAATCGGTGCTGAATTGGTAGTAGCGCCCGATGGCAGCGAGGAAACGCTGATATCGCTTGCAAAAGACGTCGACGGCATCCTGACTTGTTTCGCCAAAGTTACAGACAAGGTTGTTCGTGCCGCCAAGCGTTGCTTGGCCATAGGGCGATACGGCGTAGGCGTCGATAACATTGCAGTGGAAACAGCATCCAGTCTAGGTATCGTGGTGACTTACGTACCTGATTACTGCATCGACGAGGTGTCCGACCATGTTATGGGCTTACTCTTAGCTTGGAACCGTCGGATCGTATTTTTTGACCGGGCAACCAAAACCCTGGGTTGGGGAAGTGAGGGACTGGGTATGCGCATAATGCGTCTCAGGGGTAAAAGTCTCGGCATTGTAGGCTTTGGTAGAATTGGACGGGCCGTCGCCGAGAAAGCCAAGGTGTTCGGCATGGATATTTTGGCCTACGACCCTTTTCTCACTCCCGAGGGGGCAGCTCGATCCGGGGGAAGGCAAGTCGACTTGGACACATTGTTGAAAGAATCCGACTTCGTGACTCTACACACACCCCTGATACCCGAAACCCACAATTTGATAGGGGAAGAACAACTCGCTCTTATGAAACAGGATGCCTTCCTTATCAATGCCGCTCGAGGAGGCCTGATCGATGAGAATGCACTCTACGATGCGCTTACAACAAATCAGATCGCAGGCGTAGGTGTAGACGTTTTAGCAGACTTAAATCCACCGATGGACCACCGCCTCATACAACTCGGGAACGTGATAGTCACCCCTCATACGGCGTTCTTCTCACAAGAGGCCGTGCTTGAACTGGAAGAGCGTGCAGCGAGTGAAGTAGCATCTGTACTCGAGAACAGAGTTCCCGACAACATAGTCAACCCTGAGGTTTTGTCTCAATCCAACCTCCGAGCCAACGCTCTATTTCAATAGCCGGTACTTATGCCTGCCCCAAACGATAAGCAACAGAAGCCATTTGGCAAGGGTATCTCCACGTTCTCTGCACTCTCAAAAAACATTCTCTAGGGGGTGAGGGAGGGCATTGAATCACTGATTCTCATGGGGGCCCAGAGAGGGGGAAACAATTTCTCCACTTTCCTTCTCGACCAAAATATCCGATATAGGGCTGACTAAACCTTAAGCTATAGTCCACGAATACCAAATTTGAAGTCAATGCATTCAAAACAAACAAATAGAATCTCTTGCCGCTCTTAAACGCGACAGCTACAATTGCAATGGTCGGGGTGTGGCGCAGTTGGTAGCGCGCGTCGTTCGGGACGACGAGGTCGCTGGTTCAAGTCCAGTCACCCCGACCATTTCTTGTCCCATCAACAGAATGTAGCCAGCCATGCTTGATGCCAAACCATTAGGCCGTTCCGGAAAGCAGATCAGTGCGATAGGACTGGGATGCGTTACCTTCGGCCGAGAGATCGACGAAAACCAATCCTACGGCATCCTCGACTATGCCTTAGAGAAGGGAATCACTTTCCTAGATACCGCTGAGGCTTATGGAGGAGGACAGGCCAGAGAAGGCCG
>JASMAO010000049.1 GCA_030754315.1 SAR202 cluster bacterium | reverse complement strand
GTGCCTTGAAATTCGAGGATCATCCTGACCGTGAGGACTCCCTAGAGCGTGTTATAGAGGCGCTAGGAGCTGAAGTAATAGACTACGCTGGTAAAAGTCTGTGCTGCGGTTTTCCAATCCTAACAATCAATGAGACTAACTCTATGAAAATGGTCGCCAATCACACTCTAGATGCCAAGGGTCTAGGTGCTGATGCAATGGTGACCCCTTGCCCTCTGTGCCATCTCAATCTTGATGGTTATCAGCCACAAGCATCCTCCCAGGCCAAAGTCCCTATAGAGTTACCCATTCTTCACCTTCCTCAGATGTTGGGCCTTGCTTTGGGAATAAATCCTAAAAAGATGCGTTTGAACAAACACATCGTTTCTACCAAGCGCATGCTTTCGGAGGTTGGGGTATCCCCCTAAAATAGGGTGGATTAATAAATTTGGATGTTGCTGGGTTCTCAGTTAAGATACTGCCCCTATGTTTAATAGGGGCCATGCGTTGAAGCGATAGTATAAATCTAAGTTATGTTTCGCGAGTTCCGACTAGATTTATCTCCATGAGGAATGAATCAAAGAAAGATTTAGCTAAGGCCTACTTATAGCAACCGAATATAGCTTCGTCAATCTGCTTTAGCCATCACATCAACTAGTTCACGTACTGCGTCCGCGGATCGTCGAAGTGCAGTGAACTCGTCTTCAGACAAGTCGAATTCGATGATTTCTTCTATACCACTTGCGCCGAGCTTTACTGGGACTCCAACGTATAGGCCATCAATTCCATATTCTCCCTCAAGATATGCGGCACATGGGAGGATTTCTTTCTTATCGAAAAGGATTGCTTTCACCATTTGCTCGATTGAAGCAGATGGTGCGTAATAGGCACTGCCTGATTTGAGTAGGTTGACAATCTCAGCGCCACCATCGCGCGTTCGTTGAACGAGTTGTTCTAACTTCATGGTGGACATTAATTTCGAAATGTGAGTGCCCCCAACAGTGGTTGCGGAGGCTACGGGGACCATAGTGTCTCCATGTCCACCGAGTACGAATGCTGTCACCGAATCGACTGATACATTTAATTCTTCGGCGATGAAAGTTCGGAACCTCCCTGTGTCGAGGATTCCTGCCATGCCGACTACTCGGCTTTTCGGAAAACCACTGACATTGAATGCCTGCTGGACCATAGCGTCTAGCGGATTGGTAACAACTATAACCACAGATTCGGGCGAAAGCTTAGTTGTTTCTTCGATCACGGTGGTGACAATTCTCATGTTTTTGATCAGCAGGTCGTCCCGGCTCATACCCGGCTTCCTTGGCAGTCCAGACGTGACTACGATGACGTCTGAACCCGCTGTGTCTTCGTAAACGTTCGTTCCTATTACACTTGAATCAGAGCCGACAATTGGACCAGTCTCCAGCATGTCCAATGCTTTGCCTTGTGGTAATCCCGGTATAATGTCAACCAATACTACGTCAGCGTACCCATTATCAAAAATCCGCTGCGCGGTTGTTGCTCCAACATTTCCTGCTCCAACGACAGTCACTTTCTTTCGCATTTAAAATGGACACTCCTGAGTTTATTAGGTGAGATTCCCAGCGAAACGGTTTTTTCAGGCACCTATTTTCGCACGCTATCCCTTGCTCACTTCACATACCCTTCCCATTTCGATTCCAGTTCGGAATCTCCTACAGTAGCCATGATGTAATCACCGAACTCCGAGCTTGTCGCCCCGCTATCCCTACCAGTCACAGAGATTTCGCGTTCGTATTGCCCGCAGATATCGATTGCCTTGTGGAGGCGGATTCCAAGGTCATCATGACCTATGTGTTCTAACATCATCGCACCGGCCCTTAGGAGTGAACTTGGATCCGCATATTTGTCACGGCCTTCAGTCACCATCCTAGGCGCAGATCCATGGATTGCCTCGAACATGGCGTACCGCTTGCCGAGATTGGCGCTTCCCGCAGTTCCTACTCCCCCCTGAATTTCGGCTGCCTCGTCAGTTAGGATGTCTCCATAAAGATTAGGTAACACGAGCACCTGGAAATCACGACGGCGGTGAGGATCAAGTAATTTGGCGGTCATTATGTCAATGTACCAACTGTCCCATTCAATGGTTGGATATCTCTCTGCTACGATTCGGGCGATGTCTAGGAATTTGCCGTCGGTTGTCTTTACGACATTAGCCTTAGTTACAACTGTTACCTTTGTCTTGCCGGTACGCTTAGCGTGTGCGAAGGCGGCTTCAATGATGCGCTCTGATCCAGGAGTTGTTATTACCCTGAAGTCGATTGCTAGATCTGAGGTCACGTTGATGCCCTGGCTTCCTACTGCGTACAGGTCTTCTGTGTTCTCCCGAAAAAATGTCCAATCTATGCCATCTTGTGGAATACGCACTGGACGCACGTTGGCGAACAGGTCGAGTTCTTTACGCATCCTTACGTTGGCGCTTTCTATATTCGGCCACCCGTCCCCTTTTTCTGGCGTGTGAGTTGGCCCTTTCAGTGTCACGTGGCAGTCTTTTATTTTGGCCAGCACATCCTCAGGAATCGCTTGCATCTTTTCTGCACGATTTTCGATCGTGAGACCATCTATCACGCGGAATTCGATCCTTCCGTTTGTCACTTCATCGAGTAGAAGGTTTTCTAAAATCCGTTTGGTTTCTGCACTGATGGTTGGCCCAATACCGTCTCCACCAATCATGCCTATTATCACTGGCCTATGGTCCGAATAGTTGACCCACTCTCTTTCTTGACTCAGACGTTCTATCCTCTCCAGTTGCTGTTGCAACAACGTTCCGAAATGTGCCTTGGCTGACTCCACGTACTGTAATTCTGTCAAAACTCAATCCTCCCAGTTTCGAATAGTTCACATCTTAGATTATTAACAAATCGAGTTGCTGTCTTATTTAGCCGTTACCTTGCAACACTATTTCCCGACCGTATCCTGAGCAAGAGGGCTTATGACCGCCAATATGTTTCCTTTCACCACCGAGGAGCCCTCGGCCATGGGTAGCGACTTCACCTTTCCATCTATGGGGGCGGTTAGTGAGTTCTCCATTTTCATTGCTTCAAGTACAACCACAGGATCGCCGGCCCTTACACCCTGTCCAACCGTCGCGGTGTGTCGCAGTAACAAGCCTGGCATCGGGGCCTCAATGCCTATATCCCCTGGATCCAAGCCAAGAGGGGAGGAAGCCTTATGGCCTGTAGATGTCGGTGTCTCAGCCCCAGTAAATTTAGTGCCGGACTTGGATCTCTCGGGGTCGACTTGGATAGGATCAACTTCAATTTGATAAACTTCTTCTCCTAGATGGACGTTGAAAGCGCGTGCACGGGCACTCTTTGGAAAATCAGCACTCTTAAATGGCTTGGAAACCAGAGTATCTCGTGTTGGTTCACCAGTTGCATCGTGTGGTCTCATTTCATCAGGCACAGGATCCAATCCATGCTTAATTCTCAGGAATTTCATTCCTGTAGTTGGATAAAGCGCATACGTTAATACATCATCAGGGTCGTCAGAGATGTTTTTGATCGCGTTTCTTGCGTCAGGCATTTCTGGTTCTAATAGATCAGCAGGTCGGCCAGTAAATGGTTCTTGTCCACGTTCATACCCGTCCAGTACTTTTTCTACAACTGAGATTTGAACAGGAGCGGGTGGACGGCCGTAGAGGCCAAAGATATAGTCCTTGATTGGACCGGAGATCATAGAATATTTACCAAATAGCACATTGCTGACTGCCTGAGAACCGATCATCTGGCTTATAGGTGTCACCAGAGGAGGAAATCCTAGCTCAGCCCGAGTTATAGGAATTTCAGCAAGAACTTCTTGCAGTCTGTCGAGTGCGTCAGCTTCCCGGAGTTGAGAAGCCAAATTACTCGCCATGCCACCTGGTATCTGATGACTCAAAACTCTTGCGTCGACCACTGATGCCTTGGTGCTCGTTAGGAGGTTTCTATATTTTATTAGAACCGACTCTAGATGGTCCCCCATCTCTAGCATGGGTGCCAGTTGCAGTTGAGGATCTCTTTCAGAGCCCTTGAGAGACACCAGTAACGGTTCTATTGCCGGTTGAGAGGTTCGGAGGGCTAGCGGTGCTAAACAGGTGTCGATGACATCTACCCCTGCTTCTATTGCCTTCAGCACCGTCATAGATGCCATTCCACTTGTGTAGTGGGTATGTAGCTGGATCGGGAGGTCCAGCATTGACTTTAGACTGCCTACAAGGTCGTATGCATCGTAAGGAGCTAGCAGCCCCGCCATATCTTTGATACAGATGCTATCGGCACCCATAGTCTGAAAAGCCTGTGCACGTTTGATGAAGTACTCAAGGTCGTAAATGGGGCCACCCATACGACCTTCCTCTGTGGTCGAGTAACAGATAGTCATCTGTAGATGCTTGCCGACTTTCTTGATAGCGTTTGCAGCAGTCTCCAGATTTCTTTCATCGTTAAGCGCATCGAAAACCCGGTATACGTCGATTCCGACTTCGGCGGATCGGTCTACGAATGCCTTCACAACATCGTCGGCATAGTTGCGATATCCAACGAGGCTTTGACCTCTTAGTAGCATCTGCAGTGGTGTCTTCGGCATTAGACGCTTGAAGGTTCTTAACCGGTCCCACGGATCCTCAGCTAGGAACCGTGTGGTGGCATCGAATGTGGCACCGCCCCAGACCTCAAGGGAATGGAACCCAGATGAATCCATCATCTCTGCTATGGGCTCCATCTCTTCTGTACGGAGACGTGTTGCCATCAAGCTCTGGTGCGCGTCGCGAAAAGTTGTATCGGTTATTTTTAGTCGACTACTCGACAATGGAGCATCCCAATTTATAGAAAACCGTGTGGGTTAATTAATTTGAACACAAATATCTGCAGAATGTTATTCCATCTTCGGATTGATAATGCCAATATCAATTAGGATAGTTTGTGATTCGCTAAAACAAAACTTGGTTATATGATACTGTGCCTAGCAACACTCCTCAAGAATAATTGGTGTCAACGTGGGGTACCCCACGTTGCTTAAACATCTCCTTGATCACCTCACCCAACCCAATTAAAATCAGTTTTTTGGCAAGGCATTCTCTGATTTTCACGTATCTTAGCGTTAAGAAAACAGATCAACCGAGGAAGCCTGATGGTCCTAGCTTAGTTTAGTGTAGACGAGTCCAATATTCGCGTGGCGTTTGATTCGCGTTGATGCCAAGAAACGAGTTCGATACAGCAAATTTCCATGCGCTCATGCGAGTTGGCCCTAGATTGCTCTCGGTGCGTTGCTCTTCGAAAAGAAACATCTCAACCGATGCGATAAGTGCGGATAGTTTGTGTCGTTGCTCGTTTAGCGAAGTATTGGGTGTTGTCATAGAGGGATGCTTCCATGTTTCTTTGGCGGTAACGATTCGCGCTTATTAGATAGCATTTCCAACGCCCTGTGAATTTTCGGCCGAGTTTCCGCTGGATCTATCACATCGTCTATTATGCCTTTGCTAGCTGCGACGTATGGGTTCATATGGCGTTCTTCATATTCCTTGATCAATTTCTCACGAAGCTCAGCTGGTCGCTCAGCTTTAGCCAGTTCCCTATGGTTTAGAACGTTAACGGCTCCATCGGCGCCCATTACGGCCACCGATCCTGTTGGCCAAGCGTAGTTCACATCACCTCTAAGATTCTTACTGCTCATCACAATGTATGCGCCACCCACAGCTTTTCTTGTGAGAACACTGATCTTAGGTACAGTTGCCTCCGCATAAGCATAAATAAGCTTGGCACCGTGCCGTATGATGCCCCCGTACTCTTGTGATGTACCAGGCATAAAACCAGGTACATCGATAAGTGTCACCAAGGGAACGTTAAAAGCGTCGCAAAATCTGACAAATCGAGCAGCCTTTACGGAGGCGTTGATGTCTAGTACCCCAGCAAGGTGTTTGGGTTGTTGTGCCACTACCCCTACAGGTCGTCCGCCAATCCGGGCGAATCCCACTAGTACGTTAGGTGCGAACAACTGGTGGACTTCCATGAACTCTCCGTTATCAACCGTGCTGTGGATCACATCCAACATGTCGTAAGGGTGATTTGGATTGGTGGGTATTATATTTCTCAGCCCCTCATCGCGCCGGTTTGGGTCGTCAATGTTTGGATTCAGCGGAGGTTCTTCTGTATTGTTGTTGGGTAGGAATCTTAACAATCGACGTACGTCTTCGATGCACTCCTTCTCGGATTGTGATACGAAGTGAGCGACACCACTTTTGGTTGCATGTACAAATGCGCCTCCCAAGTCTTCTAGGCTCACTTGTTCGCCGGTTACAGCCTTTATAACGTCGGGCCCAGTGATGTACATCTGTCCTGTGCCCTGTGTCATAAATATGAAATCCGTTAGTGCAGGGGAGTATGTTGCTCCTCCTGCTGCAGGCCCAAGGATTACAGAGACTTGGGGAATAACTCCTGATGCTATGACGTTGCGCTCGAAGATTGCACTGTACCCGGCGAGGCTATCTACACCATCTTGAATACGGGCCCCACCCGAATCGATAAGCCCTACCATGGGAGATCCGCTTTTTATTGCCATATCCATTGCTTTGCAGATCTTTTGTGCGACTGCCCCTGATAGGGATCCACCTTGTATCGTAAAATCCTGTGAATATACGAAAACGATTTGGCCATCGATCTTGCCGTGCCCAGTTACGACTGCATCACTCAGGGCTGTTTGATCTGCGGCACCAAACTCTTCGTTCTGAGGTAGAACGAAGGAATCTAATTCCTCAAATGTCTCTTTATCAAGAAGCAGGCTGATACGCTCACGTGCAGTCAGTTTCCCACGCTGGTGTTGTGCGTCTATTCGCGCTTGTCCCCCGCCGAGTTGGACGCGTTCCTTAAGCTTGGTAAGCTCTTCTTGCTTTTCGTCAGTTGTTTTCTCTGAGATCATAGTTGAATAAGTATCTCCGAGCATGAAATAATCCAATTCCACCGTAGCAGATAGAGCTTAAGCTAGCAAGGCAAATTCACTATAGACGGATGTCTAGGCCTATTGGGTAATTAAAGAAAAGATCGGTAATTTAATGGCTGAAATCAGAACGATTGGAACTACCAACATTGGGGGAAACGAATTCCTATGGGGTTCTCGGACATACATAATGGGGGTGATCAATGTTACGTCCGACTCCTTTTCGGGTGATGGCATCGGCACGGATGTTGGAGTAGCAACTAGCCTAGGACTAAAGTTCCAGAAGATGGGAGCTGACATTATAGATGTGGGAGGAGAATCCACCAGGCCACCATCAGTCTACACCGGTGCTGTTCCCACCAGCCTGCAAGAAGAATTAGGTCGAGTGATCCCCACCGTCAAAGCGCTCTCGGCGGTTCTGGAAATACCTATCAGTGTAGACACCTACAAAGCTGAGGTAGCGCGTCAAGCCATCAAAGCGGGAGCTGCTATGATCAATGATGTTCGGGCATTTGAGGGTGACCCTGAAATGGCCCATGTGGTGTCAGAAGCCGATGTCCCAGTCGTGTTGATGCACAATCAGGGGGGAAATGATTATGATGATCTTGTGCCAGGAGTAATCAAAGCGCTTGAACGGTCTATTGAAAAAGCACTGAAGGCTGGGGTGGATGGCAAAAAAATTATTGTGGATCCCGGGATAGGGTTCGGTAAAAATGTCAGACAGAATTTGGAGATTCTCAGGCGATTGAATGAATTCACTGTTCTTCGCAAACCTCTACTACTAGGCACTTCACGTAAGTCGACTATAGGATATGTGCTGAATTTGGAAGCAGATCAGCGTGTAGAGGGTACTGCCGCCACCGTGGCATTATCCATTGCTGGTGGAGCTGACATTGTTCGGGTTCATGACGTGAATGAGATGGTTCGAGTCGCTAAAATGAGTGATGCTATAGTGAGAGGGTGGACTAAATTTTGATGCGCTTCGGTGCCATCTTCACCACATTTTTAATTCCATGACTACTCGTCGACGGTAGATTTGCTAACGTGTTTTATCTGTTCTCCGTTTCTCTCAACTCCTTCGGTAGCATGTTGGGAATGGTGTTTAGAATGGGATACATCTCGTTGCAGTCTTTGCATGTCAAATGACCCTCAATTATCTCCCCGTTTTTCTCTTCAGCAATGGTTAAATCAAGTTCAACCTTGCACTTGGGACAGGCTAGGATAGCCAACAATTCCATCTTCATGCCATTGCTCCAATTGTTAGGTTTTTATCTTCCGGCAACCAACAACTTTTTTCTACTTTAATCCAATTTCAAATAATACTTTGAGTAGGTCCGATAGACCAAATACGACGATACCCAGCAGTACAATGAGGTTATACCCAGATGTGGTCCGATTGAACCAACCAGAGGTCCTAGGACTGGGCTCCGGGATAATTGCTCTTTTTCTGGATCGCCGGCGTTCGAAGTAGATGATCAGGAACATCCAAACTGTCAATACTGATTTGATGAGTAAAGTGATTGCGTAAGCTGTAGAAGTCCCATCTGAGGTAAGTTTATTTAAAGCAAGTACAGAGCCGGTGGTTACTAACACC
>JASMAO010000048.1 GCA_030754315.1 SAR202 cluster bacterium | reverse complement strand
AGCACCACTAACCGCAATCATAAAAGTTCTCATGATGTGCACGTGTTTCGAATCATTGATGCAGCTATAGGGTTCCTCGAGCAGTTTCATTTCCGACATCCGTTCGGTTTTGGGTTGAGCCCTTATAACCGTCGTTCGTGTGCACCCACTGACCTACTCGACGCCATTTGTCGACTCCACACAATCGTAATGTGGTCACCTCTCCTGGTTCATAAGATCGTTGAAGATCTGCCCTTAGTCTGAAGGGGTATTCAACCAATTCAAGCAGAGCTGACCGTCGCGGCTCATTTTCTAGCACGACCGCCGCAAACCTGTCTTCTTGGCCTCGATCCAAAGATTGCTCCAAAAATTTGATGAACCAGTACCTTTTGCGTTGTTCTTCAATTCCCATCAGTTCCCGAAGCTGGACCTCTGCCCGTTGTGCGACCGAAGCAATTTCCTCCTCAGCGTAAAATTCCTTACCGGCAACAATGTAGTGGCTTATTTGGCGCTGCATCACCAAGTCTGGATATCGTCGCAGCGGGGAAGTCGCTTGAAAGTATACGGGAACGCCCAAACCAGCATGGGGCGCGGGAATGAGATCGAGGTATGCCGGCATTAGTTGTCGCATCATCAAGTATCGGCGTAACTGGACGGTCATATCTTGATCGTTTGTTATACCGCTCATATCAACAGGTGATTGACAACGATAAGCCGCTGGAATTTTCTCTTTAAAACAAAATTCGGCCAACAGTGAGTTGCACAGGATCATCAGTTCAGCCACAATATCCGACGCAGGTGTAAGACGACGCACGGATACCTTAACCCAACCAGATTCATCCACTCCGATTACTAACTCTCCTCGATCTATCAAAACCGCTCCCTCAGCCTCTCTTTTTCGGCGAAGGGCAATTGCGACTCCTTTCAACCTGTTCAAGGCCTTGTTCCAAGCGTCATTCGCCTCTCCAATCGCACGGTCGCTGAAGCTATATGAAAGGGCGGCTTTACTGCGTATAACCGAGGGATTCAGTTCCCAGTTTGTTACTTCCCCTGAATCGGAAACTTTCGCCATCAAACTTAACGCCCCTTTGATTTCGCCAGGATCTAAACTCCCACCTCTCACCACGTCATGTGGAAGCATGCTTATGTTTCCATCGGGCAAATACAGCGTTGACATTCGATTACCTGCTTCACGATCCACTGCGCTACCGGCAGGTATCATTGCTCCCGCATCCGCGATATGGATCCCGATCACTACACCACCATCACTCTCCTCAACAGAAATAGCGTCATCTCGATCCTCAGTGGTGTCATAATCAATCGTAAACAGAGCCTTGTCAGTGAGATCCAATCTCGTGTCATCATGTACCAAGGTATCTGTGTCGATTTGACCAGCCTCAATCAAAACGTTTCTTGAAAATCCAACCTGAAGGCCGGCTCTGTGGATTTCTAGAGGTTCGTCTGGTGAAAGGATTTGCACTCTCACTAGCATCTCAAAGCAACGTCGCTGTAAATCGCCAGAACCCTCGCAGGTCAACATCAGTAATTCTTTCGCTGCTTTGGCATTACGGTGCTCTTCTCCATGTATTGCGTAATCCCGCAAAAGGTCCAGCAAATCCTCCTGATATTCAGTCAGTTTTTCTACAACCCGCCCGCGACCCCACTCATTCATCAACGTTTGTGCCTGTTTAGCACGTTCGGCTTCACGCTCTCTCTTCTTAACAGTTTCTGCAACTGAGCTTCGCGGAAGAGGTTTGTATCGCCCTAATCGACATTCGAAATAGTCAGGCGATTCATCCAGTTGAATCACAACGGCCACTTGGTTGGCCATATCCAATCCATTACCCCAAACCAATTCCGCAATGGCGTCAATCGACGGTGGTCCCTGGTCATCCGTTACAACATCCCATATCTCAGCCACATCAACATCTTTCTCAGCATCTTTTACTCGCCGCCGAAATCTCTCGGCCCCATCCTCATCCACGGCTATTAATCCCGTTTTAAACATAATTCGGCTTCGGGGAATTCGTGCCTGCTTGTTGCGACCCAGAGCAACCACGACATCGTCACCAGTAAAATCCAGTAGGCGCGTGACTGTAGATCCTTTACCTAGTTTGGCAACCAACAATTCGCCTTGCTTCACGTTATTTTCCTCATTGGAAACTGGGTGGAAGGGTGTGCGCGAATTGGCAATCCACAGTCAATAGTGTCCAGATCTAGACACAAGTCACAGAATTTGTCTTCTACAAAAAGACGGGCAGCAACCTAACAATATACCCTTCGCGTAATCAATATATGGTCGTTCAATCCTTAATTCAGATCAGCCAGTTTTGGCATGACCTCTTTCATCAACAGAGTAAGCGAGTTTTCCCATTGTTCACGCGGTTTCCACTCGTGTCCCATGACTAGAAGTACACCGAATCCTCCTACGTCATGATAAAGTTTGCGCAATTTTTCGGCTACAGTGGCTGGGTCACCAACAATCCATATGTTGTCAAGTAAGTACTCTGCGGTTACATCCGAATCAGGCATTTCTTTGTCTTCCTTGATAAGGTCAAGCAGCCTTCCGTGGGGTAAAAGATGTAGAAAGTATTCCTCGAAGTCTCTTCCAAGGGTGCCTTCAAGAACCTCTTTTCGCGCTTGCTGATTCGTGTCGGCCACATACACGTCACGAGCTATCCGCCATTGTGATCGATCGGGTGTGTTGCCGGTCCGCCTGGCACCTTCTAGGACTGCATCCCAGTGTCCCGCCACAGTAGGCACTGGAACTATGTTAATGCTCATCGGAATATAGCCTCGTTCACCTGCTAGATAGAG
>JASMAO010000047.1 GCA_030754315.1 SAR202 cluster bacterium | reverse complement strand
ATGACGTACCCAAATTTGCATTTGTTGCTGATGATCACACCTTATATCTGTTACATCTTGATAATGAAGACATTGAAGGACATAAGTCAAAAACCATGGCAAAATGGGGCCGGACGCCCTGCTGGAAGGTGCTGTTGAACTGGTCGACGCTGAACTTCCGAATACAGAGCGAGGCGCAGTGCAAACAGTTGTTGACCCAAGGAATCGATTGACCGTCATGTGGGGGCAGCTAAAATCAGAACACAGGTAGAAAATGAGACTTGTCACCCAACATACAGATGATAAAGAAACGGTTATCCTAAAACTCACTACATTTCGCGGGCTGGAAATAGGGTATCCGTTTCTTTTTAAAGGTATTAGTTAAGAGGTGGTAGTCGACAGGCGTCAATTTCTCCGCTATTCAGCTCTGGCCACAATGGGACTAACCAGTGGGCTGTTCGGTTGCCGCCAAAGCGATCCGGAACGAGTTACCCCTCTGGTCTTTAAAGGCTGGCCCTACGAACCCGATCTGGTTAAGGAGAACATTGAGTTTTTTACCGACCAGATCGGCATTGATGTCGATTACGAGATGGTATCGGGCAACTATCACGATAAGATGGTTGCCCTGTTTTTAGCCCAGTCCAGAATGGACTGTTGTTATGTCCGGGATGACGATTTCGCTGAATGGGTCGAAGCTGGTTGGCTACGTCCATTCGACGACTTGCCTAAGGCCGAATTGTATCAAAACGATCTCTATGATTACAATATGGAATCCATGTCCTATCAAGGGCATTCATATGGTCTTCCATATTACACCGATTTTACTGTCTGGATCTATAATTCAGAAATGCTGGCACAGGCAGGCTTCAGCCAGTCTGCCAGAACCTTGGACGAACTTACAGAACAAGCGGTAAAAATCAAGGAACGTGGCATTCGATCGCCCGATGGACAACGAATTGAATATCCGATTCTGCTGGGGTTTCGGCAATCGCCCGGCATGGGATTTGGCGACTGGTGGGCACTTAACTACGGCTCTGAGGTTCAGCTGTTTGATGATGAACTGAACCCTATCTTCCCCGATGACACGGATAGACAAGCCGAAAGAATACTACAGTGGATCGTCGATGGTATTCATAAATACCGGATCATCGACATCAACTCGTTAACACTGGGGCGTATTAGAGAGAATACGGCCGCCGGGCGACAGGTCTATTGTCTATTGTCTAAATACGATGTGGAGTGGATTAATAACCGCAAGAACAGCGCAGTGGTGGATACCTACCTGGCAGACAGAAATCTCGACCAGAGCCACGCCAAGGTTCTGAAAATGGCCCCCATTCCTAGCCTCGAGACAGGTCAACAAGGAACGTTAGGCTGGACACGTATGTACTGTCTGACCGCACACTGCAACCCCGATAAGGTGCTGGATGCCTGGCAATTACTTCAATTCTTGGGAGGAAAAGATCGCAACGGTGAATACTATACCGCCAAGCAGTGGTTCCGATTGCGAGGGCTGGGTTTCGCCTATAGATCGTTAATGGAAGATCCTGAAATTATCGCTCAAATGGAACGGTGGGGTGATGTAGGACTGATAAAAACCATGTCGAAAGTGGCACGGATACGTGAAAATATCAAATCCCCCTGGTTCCCGGATTTCAACGTTTACTACCAACCGGAAATACAAAAAATACTCCTTCGACAACAGTCACCCCGGGATGGACTGGGTCGAATCGCCAAACGATGCCAGCAATTTAAGCGAGAATGGCAATCAATGGACTAAGCCCGGAGGATATTACGACGGATGTCATCCAAGTTAAGGTCAGATCACATTCAGCAGCGGGCCAACCATGTCTTCGCTCTGGTGATGAATCTGCCTGCTCTGACCTTAATTCTCCTGTTGATTGGATATCCGGTTATCGTTTCTCTGTGGACCAGTTTGCATCGATATAATCTACGGCGGCCGGACACGTTTGACTTCGTGGGCTTGATGAATTATGTTACGATTCTGACTAGCTACGATTTTTGGCATTCGATTGGTGTCTCGTTCTACTTTACTGCGGTGTCAGTTCCGCTAACTATTCTAATTGCTCTGGGTATTGCACTGCTCTTTAATCAGGAATTTATCGGGCGTGGTGTGTTCCGAGCATTATTGCTTATTCCGTGGGCGGTTCCAGGCGTCGTCAATGGTCTGATGTGGATGGGGTTATTAGGGAAACACGGGGCATTCGATACCATCATCAGTAATAATATCAAGTTGTTTAACAAATTGTTAGGCACCAATATCGACTATATTGGGATGGCATCTCCAGTGGTCGCCCTCAACGCTGCCGTGGCTGCTCATATCTGGAAAAATGTGCCGTTTGCTTGTATTATTTTCTTAGCCGCTTTGCAGGGAATACCGTCGGAGCAATACCGGGCAGCCAGAATCGACGGTGCATCCACTTGGAAAAGGTTTCTGCACCTCACTCTACCATGGCTGCTGCACCCCATTATGATCGTGGCCATTCTTACCACGATGAACAGCTTTAGGGTTTTTGACCTCATTTTCGCCCTGACTGGAGGAGGCCCCGGTGACGCCACCTATGTAATTGCCTGGCAGACCTATAAAGAGGCGTTTGGTCGACTCAACTTCGGTGGGGCTAACGCCTATTCTTACCTGATTACCATCATCACCATGACCCTGGCCATCGTCTATATCCGTTTGCTATATCGCCGTGGCAGTGTCCAGGGTTGATGTGCGGCGATTAGGTCGTACACTTCACGATGTACCGTATGGACAAGGGAGAGACAAATCGCATTGGCATATAATTTCTCGCATAACTGATCATCTCAATTGGACATGGTGAAACATCGGATTGGACTATATCTTCTCTCTTTCCTGGCCATGTTATACCTGGTTACCCCCTTCCTCTGGGTAGTATTGGTCAGCTTTATGGAGGAACGAGAAGCGAATCAACACCACTGGATTCCACGTCAACCCACATTTGATAATTACTGGCCTTATCTGGCTAAAGGATCGGTAACAGATGAGGATAAGACAGCCGGTGACGCAGTCGGTGGATTTACAGCCCGGCAATTTCCCCGTGCTATTATTAATAGCCTCATCAACGCCAGTCTGGTTATGGTAATGAATCTATTCTTCGGCTCATTAGCCGCCTATGCTCTGGCCAGAGTTGACTTCTCGGGAAAATTTGTCCTTCTGCTCTTCTACCTAGGCACGCGGAGCGTACCCGGAGTTGCCATTATGGTTCCAATGTACCTGTTAATTCGCGGATACGGGTTGTTAGATACTCACCTGGCTATTATTTTGGCCCACACTACCTTTACACTGCCTTTTACCATTTGGATCCTCAAAGGGTATTTCCAGACCATACCTATCGACCTGGAACGTTCAGCCCGGATTGACGGTTGTACGCGACTTGGCGCGCTCTTTCGAGTTTTTATGCCGGTTGCCACCCCCGGGATGATTGCTGTTGGTATTTTCGCCTTTATCTCTTCTTGGGGGGAATTTTTCTTTGCCTTGTTGTTGACCTCATCCATCGGCTCCAAACCGGTCACGGTTTTGATCTCCGACTTTGCACAGGAATTACAGGTTGACTTTACCTTAATTGCAGCGGGTGGGGTTCTGGTCGTTTTGATACCTATTGTGTTAGCCTTTATCTTCCAGCGTTTTATTATCCACGGTATTGGCGGGGCGGTAACCGGCTAAGCAACAAACAGCAAAAACGCCGGCGATGGCTCAGATTAATATTGGTAAACAATGGCCAAAATAACCATTCAGAACATGAGCAAACATTTCGGTGACGTGATCGCTGTTGACAAGCTCAATCTTGAAATTGATGAACAGGAATTTTTAACCCTCCTCGGGCCTTCCGGTTGCGGGAAAACGACCACCCTCAATATCATCGCCGGCTTGGAAGAACCAACCGAAGGACAGGTTTTTTTCGACGATCAAGACGTCACCCACATCCCACCAGAACAAAGAAATATTGCCATGGTATTTCAAACCTATGCCCTGTACCCACACATGCGCGTCTTCGACAATATTGCCTTCGGTTTACGCATGCGCAAGGTTGCAGGTGATCAAATCAAGACTCGGGTAATCGAAGCTGCCCAGGCAATGGAGATTGAAAATTTAATGGATAGAAAACCTCGTCAATTGAGTGGTGGGCAACGGCAACGGGTAGCCTTGGCACGTGCGATTGTGCGAGATCCGCGACTTTTCCTTCTCGATGAACCGCTATCAAATCTGGATGCTAAGCTACGAATCACAATGCGAACAGAATTAAAACGGTTACACGCTGAGTTAGAAAAGACATTCGTCTATGTGACCCATGACCAGGCAGAATCGATGATTATGTCTGACCGAATAGCTATCCTCAACGAAGGCAAATTGCAGCAACTGGATAACCCGGAGAAGATTTATAACTATCCAACGAATATGTTTATCGCTGGTTTTGTCGGCAGTCCGCCGATGAACTTTTTTGAAGCAGAAATCAGGCACGAAAACGAGAAATGGCAGATCAGAGGAGACGGTTTCGCCTGTTCGCTTGATGCTGAAACGGGTCGACGCTTGGTTCATAATCCTCCAAATATCGTCGAACTTGGAATTCGGCCAGAAGACATTGGGGTCGTTACCCAGTCGGATACAGACCCAACAGATGTATCTGCTCAGACACTCGCTCTGGCTGATGAATATGTTCCTGGTTGGGATACATCGGCTGAAC
The DNA here is from genome assembly GCA_030754315.1 of SAR202 cluster bacterium. Taxonomy (GTDB): domain Bacteria; phylum Chloroflexota; class Dehalococcoidia; order Lucifugimonadales; family JASMAO01; genus JASMAO01. Next base: position 2,888 of record JASMAO010000047.1, on the reverse strand, counting down.
AGTGTTTTGCTAAAGCCAAGGTTATCGTTCGTGAGCCTTTGGGCAGCGATCTGTTTTTAGCATTGGAATTAAACGGTGCAACCTTTAAGGTTCGAACACGACCCAACATCGATTTTGGGCGTGGTGATATAGTTTCTATTGCGCTAAACCCGGCCAAGTTTCACTTGTTTGACCCGGTGACAGGAAGCACACTTCTCCAACCGACTAAGTGACAAGGGAAAAAAAGGCCTTTTCTGCTCATCTCGTCACGCTGCGAAGTATCGTAATTGCGCTATTTCTCCTGCCGCTAATCTACCGCTGGCATATTGAATGCGAAGCACTCCGTTACACCTTCCCTACCCTGATGGCACCATTCTACAGTGTTGTCTTTGCAGTTTTGATCATCTCGGCATTAAATCTGATCCTCAGAAAATGGATGCCGGCTCAGGCGCTCAAGAGTGGAGAGTTACTGACACTCTATGTGCTGATGTCGGCCACAGCACTTTTAATGTCCTATGATATGTTTCTACCCCTGGTTTCGATCGTGGTCCACGCCTTTTGGCATGCTACCCCGGAAAACGAATGGCGCCAACTTTTCTGGCACTATCTGCCTAATTGGCTAACAGTCCGCGACCAGGACACTTTGCGTGCGTTTTATCTGGGAGAGCAGTCAATTTTTGAGCCCCTTTATCTGCTACCCTGGTTAAAGCCCATCTTTTGGTGGTCGGTGTTTACATTTGCCCTCCTTTTCGTCATGCAATGCATCAACGTTATCATACGGAAACAGTGGGTAGAGCAGGAAAAGCTAGCTTATCCGATCGTTCAACTGCCTTACGAAATTACGTGCAATACCAAGAATTTTCTGCTCAAGAAAATGATGTGGTGGGGCTTTATTTTAGCCGCTTCGATTAGCTTGACCAACGGTCTTCACCTGTTTTTTCCGGAAATCCCGGAAATTCCAAATAAGCGGATTCCGCTCCATCATTTTTTTACGCACAAACCCTGGGTAGCATTGCAAAAAGACCAATTTGATATTGTCGTCTATCCATTTGCTGTGGGATTGGGTTTCCTGATGCCGCAGGATCTGATTTTCTCGTGTGTGTTCTTCTTCTTCTTATACAAATCGCAGTATGTCATCGGCAGCCTGATTGGGCTCAGTGATCTTCCCGGATACCCATTTCAATACGAGCAGAATATCGGTGCCTATGCAGGTGTCTGTGTTCTCTTACTATGGACAACACAACACCAAATTTATTCAGCATTACGGTTGGCCGTCGGAAGTTTTAATGCGAAAAATAGCAGTCCGGCCACTGTCTCTAGAGACAATCCTAATAGTGACGAGAACGAACCTATGCGTTACCGAACCGCTTTCGTTGGAATAATTGCAGGTGGCATCTTCCTGGTTGCTTTTTCTATTCGTGCTGGAATGGATTTATGGGTGGCAACGCTGTTTTTTGTCGCTCATTTTACAATTGCCATCACACTGACGCGTATCCGCGCTGAGATTGGATTTCCCATCCATTCGACAACCTTCATCGGTCCTCACCACAGTTTGGTCAGTATTTTTGGCACCCGTTGGCTGGGCACCCAGAATCTAACTAACTTTTCCCTGTTCTTTTGGTTTAACCGCGACAATCGTAGTCACCCCATGCCGCATCAGCTTGAAGCCTTTAAACTTTCACAGCAAGGAAATCTGGATTCTAAAAAGCTGTCGAGGTCGATGTTATTTCTGGTTGTCATCGCCATGCCTCTGTGTTTTTTGATGTTATTGGATACTTTTTTGGAACTTGGTGTCGATCGTGGAGAGGTCGGGTCTCAGATCAACAGTTTTGGCGGACGTGCTTATACCTTTCTACATAGCTGGATTACCGTACCACGACCCCCAAATGCCGCACACCTTGTGGCAATCATTATCGGGTTCGCCGTTACCATCTTTCTGGCTATTGTGCGAAAGCATCTATTCTGGTGGCCAATTCATCCACTTGGGTACGGAGTTTCTTTTCACATGCACATGTTTTGGGCCGCTTTCCTGATTAGTGGTATTTTGAAAGGCACGATTCTTAAATTTGGTGGTATTCGCGCCTACCGACGCTATGTGCCATTTTTCCTCGGACTAATCCTCGGTGACTTTGTAATTGGAAGCGCCTGGAATATCCTGTCCATTATTCTGAACAGACCAACCTATACTTTTTACTATTAGATTATTACCTGGTTATGATTGGGAACTGCTTGACCAAAACGTGACTTGTTAACGATGCAGCCTTGCCAGCGCAGCGACCTCGATAGTGAAGCGGCATTCACCTATTCATTTGGTTAATGAGGTGCTACAACCAGCCAGTTATCAGTTAAACGAATCAATTCAAACAAGAAAACCTGATGAAGACAAATAGAATCTCATCCTTGTACAGTTGTCCACCGTCTGATGATCTGGGTCCCGTGGAACACATAGAACCGATTTTTTCGTCGGCCTTAGAGCAACAACAGGTGGAGAATGACCCGGATATCTCTTTGTGGAAGAAAAACGGGCTAGCTTGTTACAATTATCTTCAGTCAAGCGACAAGTCCGGATACCCAACAGAAGCTACTACTAATGGAACCAAAGTTGGTCCACCTGTCACCGCGTCCGGGCATGGTCGTTCCCTTCTATGATCCGGATCGAATGGCTGGGCTGGATCTAAAGACCCGGCAACCGATGGCTGACACGCCACATATTCAGTTTGGACGCCATCTGGTGCAGCAAGGATATGTTGTCGTTTGTACAGAAGCTTTCCCCTACAATGCAGTACCGGCTCCCGAAAATAACGTCGGTTTTGCCTGGTGGGAACAAGCGACGGAAAACTGTTGGCTGAAAACCCCAACTGGACCGGAATTGCCAAATTGGCCTGATGGGACACTCATTGGGTGGAAAA
>JASMAO010000046.1 GCA_030754315.1 SAR202 cluster bacterium | reverse complement strand
CGTCGTCAGAGGGTATAAGGGTGATCTTCTGAGATCTCTACACCTGACCAGTGAAGGAAAAGAACTACATCTCGAAATCCTCCATGAGATGGAGTCCCGGAATGCAGAGATTCTCGAGATACCGGGCAGGTTGATGTGGGCCGTTGGCCGGCGCAAAACACCACTAAGGCTTTATGACGTTTGGAAGCACTTGAAAACAGCCCGACTCAGGCCGCCGCATGGCTCATTGACCACTGGGAAGGTCTCATGAGCTATCCCTATCCAAACAGCGCGCAAACTGGCTCTGCGGTCACCATTGATAAGACGGTTGCGGTAGCGAATTTATGAAAGCAGTGAGTCATAAAACGCCACGAGCTTCCGGCCTTCCGTTTCCCAGTTGTATTGAGAGGCGACGGCCTCACGGCCCCTCTTACCCATCTCTTCCGCTTCATCCGGGTGTTCAAACAGCCATCGCAAGGCTCCCGCAATTTCCTCGGGCCTCTCTGGATTCACCAGCAAACCGCACCCGACTCCACTGACCAGCTCTCGCCAAAGAGGAAAATCAGACGCAATAACGGGGATACCTGCCGCCATGTATTCATACAACTTGGTCGGTTGCGACTCCATGTAGTATGGAGTTCTGTGAATTATCACCAAACCTGCACGCACCTTATTCAGGATTTCAGGAATCTCTTTCCGATCCTTCCAGCCGAGGAATTCGACCCGTTCCCAACCTGGGCTCTTCCGAATCCTCTCCTCATGATCTGGGGAGTTAAATCTGCCTGCAAGGACTAGCCGGGCTGCGGGATACTCTCGCAGGAAACTAAATGCTTGAACCATTTCAAAGCTGCCGCGCAGTTCCGAGATGCCACCAAGATAGACCGCTTGAAGGGGGCGATCAGCATGGGGAAATGGTTGGCTCGATCGCCATTCGTCCAATATTGGAAAATTCTGAACCAGGACAGTCCGGTCTCTTGAAAACCGCCTTCGAAGCACTGGTGTTGCAGCAACCAAACCGTCAAAACACGATTGACTACAGCCCTCAAGGGCCTCGGCAAATTTGCTGAGACCTAATCGAATGTAAGACGGAACCCACTCCTTTTCCAGGATCTGTTGCGGAAAATTCTCGTGTAAATCATAGATCACTTTCTTCCCATGTAGTTTCCACAGCAGAGCCGGTAGGAGCAATTCTGGATCATGGAAGTGACAGACTTTGCAGTCTAGTTCCAGGGCCTTCCGACAGACATCCCAAGTTGTTTTAAGAATCCGCTCTCTCCTCGTACTTGGGAGCGGGACAGCTTTGATCGTTACCTCTGCACGTTCCTCGTCTCTTTCATTTGGCGCAATCAGAATTACTTCATAACCATGAGAAGTTAAAGTCCGGCACTCTTTATGAAAAATGCGGATATCAAATGCAGAATGAACAGAAGTCACGTGAGCAATTCGCGTCTTTGCCATCGGTGTTGCATTCTGACAGTCTAATATTCCAAATACTTTCTATGCTTGTCGATCACAGATTCAATGAGCGAAAGATTCTCTCTAAACCACTTTATGGTTGCCTCAAGTCCGCTCCTGATCCCTGTAGAGGCTTTAAATCCCAAATCCATTTCTGACTTTACCGTACTTCCAAACCTCTTCCCTGAGTTGTCCCAATCTCTTTTGGGTTTTAACTCTACTGCGGCCGAGCTTCCAGCGATTTCAACTATCAATTCAGCTAAATTCAGAATAGACGTTTCTTCGCCGGTCGCCAGGTTGTAGACATCACCTGGCTCACCCTTACTCCCAGCCAAAAGGAGACCCTCAACAATGTCCGCAACATAAATGAAATCCCGCGTAGCCACGCCTTCATTTTCAAGAGGAAGGCTTTGGCCTTTGAGCGCCTTGTAAATGAATGTTGGAACCACGTTCCTCCAAACTGTCGCCGGAGTGCCCCTCCAATCTCCGGCACCAAGGATCTCTCCGGGCCCATAAACATTTTGGAACCGCACCCGTACAACTGGAAGACCGTGCTGTTTGTGATAGTAACAAGAATAGTATTCCCCGAATATCTTCGACATGGAATATGGGCTATCCATGTGTAAAGAAACGTTATCTGATTCCTCTGTCGCCTCGGCCGAATCAAATGTCTTTTCAGCCACAGCGCACCCGGCACCGGTATAAACTATCTTCTTTACGTCCCGAAAGTCCTTCAATCTCTCGTACAATTTCAGAGTCGTTAAAGTGTTGTTCTCGTGATCCGCTAAAGGATCGTGAATCGAGCTCTGATTACCATGGTACGTACTCACATGGAAAACATAGTCATAATCGTCGTCCAGACTTCCGAGAAAACCATCATCTCCAACGGAGGCCTCCGTGAATTGTACTCGCCGGTCATCGGGGATGTTATGTCTTTCAGAAGAAAGAAGATTATCAACTATATGTATTACCCTCGCTTCGTCGCGAAGCAATCTCTTAGTCAGATTACTTCCGACAAATCCCGCACCACCCGAGATAAGTATTCTAGTCCCTTGATACTGGATCATTCCTCTTTCCCAGGAATTCGGAGGTGAGTAAAAGTCTCTTCAACACCATATTCACTGTAGTAGTCAATAGTCTTAGCGACGCCCTCGTCAAGGGGGAGCGACGGAATAATCCCAAAGCTCTCCTGAGTCTTGGATGGATCCAAGAGAATCGAAAAGACATCGTCGGGGCTTCGCTCCCTTACCTCGACTTCTTCCTCCAAAGTGATCCCCATGGCTTTGACAACGGCATCAAACAGTTCCTTTATGGAATAATCTTTTCCAGTAGAGATATGGTATGCACCGCAAATCCCCGTTCCGTCTACAGCCTTTTCCAGGATATCCACCATGTCAGAAATGAATATAAAATCCCTCCTGGTATCCATTACGAAACACTTCTTGCCTTCACTAAGTCTCTTATAAAACGTTGGGACCGGGCCGCTTAGATTCCTTGGGCCGTAAGCATTCGCAAGACGAAATATGACATGGTCAAGTTCGCTCTGACGAACATAGTATTCACCAGCAGTCTTGCTTATAGCGTAACTGCTCCCACTCGGCTCCATTGGGTGCCCAAGGGTGATCGGCTGTTCTTGAGGATCTCCGTAACAGAGCGCTGTCTGTAAATAGATGAGCCGCTTGACCTCGTGCTTTCTGCTCTCTTTCACGACAACTGCTGTGCCGACTCCGTTTGTCTGCATATCACTAATATAGTCGTCCGGATCCTTGTAGGACGCCGCCGCATGTACCACTACTTCCGGTTGAAATTGCACATACAGTTTTGACATCAAGTCGGTATTGGCAATGTCACCTTCAACAATCGTCAGATTGTCCATTGCTTTCAGGTTGTCGCGACGGGCGGTACTGTAGTTATCAATAACTAATACCGTGTCTCCCCTGCCAATAAGCCTCTCCGTAAGGTGGGAGCAGATAAAGCCGGCGCCACCGGTAATTAAGATATTCATGTAGGTCTCCTTTCAATGACTTTGTGATTATCCAAAAAGCTATTTTGCCACAGTTCAAGACTCAGCAACGCCCAGAAACTGCGGCCGTATTTCGATTCTTTTTCTATCAACTGTTCAGGGTTGAATTCTTTCGTCAGATAGAATCGGTCCTTTGCGGCTTTACTTGAAAACACATCCAGAAGGAACTCTCTCACGGGGCCCCTCATGTTCATCCATTGGGCCAAAGGGACAGGGAAACCCATCTTATCTTCGCGGGCCAGGATCGCCGGCGGTATCTTGTCCGGAAAAGCTACTTTGAGCAGACGTTTCAATTCTCCATTCTGGAACTTTATGTTCGCAGGAATCGTTGCAGCCAGATCCACCAACGGATGGTCAAGAAGAGGCACCCGTGATTCGATACTATGGGCCATACTCATCCTGTCCTCGACCTGCAACAGCGCTGGCAACAGGGTCTTGAAGTCGAAGTGGGTGACGCTGTCAAAATAAGATTCCTTCCCAACGTTGTCCCCCCAGTAGATCTTCTGGAATTCTTCAAAAGAAGAATGTCCGTTAAAGATGCTCCAATCGATGGCTCCGCCAAAGTTGTTTGCACGATTAACTAACTGGAAGTAGCGGCGATCCCGATCCTCAAACAGCCCGTGCGACCAAAACTCTTTTATCAAAGGCTTATACCGTTCCAAGCCGCGCAGATTAGGAATGATCGATTCATAGGTTACTATAAAATTGCCTTCTTGGAGTGTTCCCTCAATCGCGCCCTTGATACACTGTTCAAAATAGGCGATCAAATACCGCGTATATCCGCCAAAGATCTCATCCCCTCCTTGTCCTCCCAAAACAACCTTTATGTGCTTTTGAACAGCCTTCGAGACCATGAATTGCGGGAATGAGCCAGGTCCGGCGACAGGAAAATCGAGATAGTATATGATGTCATTTATATGGTTAACGAAGTCATCCGCCTCAATATCGATCAAGTGCAGGTTTAAATTCCTTTCGCTGGCCAGAGCCTCTGCGTACACGGACTCATCATAATCTCTGCCATCCAGAAATCTCCCGTTGAAAATTTTGAATTTATCTTGGGGCTTCTGTTCTTTCGCGGCCGACGCAACCAAACTTGAGTCTAAACCGCCGCTGACGTAAGCGCCAACCTCTACGTCACTTCGAAGATGAACCCGCACGGAGTCCAAGAACCTTTCTCTGAGTTCCTTGACAAAGTAATTCTCAGTATGGTCCCAATCCAAATCAAAGTGCACTTCCCAATACTGCTGCTGAACTATCTTTGGCCCCGGCCGGACATACGCATAATGGGCTGGCTTAAGCTCATTTATGTCTTTGAATAGTGTTTTTCCTCCGAGGCAGAATTGGAAGGTGAAATAATCTCTAAGGCCGTCAACTGAAACATTTACTTCGGACGTAAGGGGCAACAGTGCTTTGATTTCTGATGCAAAATAGAACACTCCGTCCTGGATGCAATAGTAATACGGCTTGATTCCAAATCTGTCACGAGCAATGAAGAGCTCCTGCCTGGCACTATCCCAGATGGTGAAAGCAAACATACCTCTTAATTCTTCGACGCAATCTGCACCCCATTTCTCATAAGCCAGGAGGATTACTTCTGTATCCGAATGCGTTCTGAAATTGGATTCGCCAATGCGCTCTCTCAGTTCCAGATAATTGTATATCTCCCCATTGTAGGTGATGACATTCCCACTCTCTGTGACCATTGGCTGAGCACCGTGGGCAATATCAATAATGCTCAGTCGTGTGTGCCCGAGGGCGACATTTCCATTCTGACTCCACCAGACGCCCTCGCCGTCAGGGCCACGGTGCCGCTGAATTCTGTTCATCTGCTCCAGCACATCTCTACAGATGTCCGAAGAGTTGTGGCCATTTCCAAGGAAGCCCGCTATTCCGCACATAAGTTCTTATCCGAAACAGAATACCATTGGATGCACGTCAAAAACAACTGGATGTGTAACGCACGAACCGTGTTCTAGCTGCAGGTGCATTGGGAGCACGACGATTGACAAGAGCGACGCATAACACAAAATAGCCAAGGCCGTTTCATCGATTTAAGAGTTTCCGACAGAAAAGGCTTCGCAATAGAGGCTGCGGCAGTTTGAAGGATCCCCCTGAAGGTGAAGAGAGTTGGCTCAGGTTTTCTTTGTCGATAGGAATATATAGACGTATCTAACGGATTTCAACAGACTATAATGAAGGAGCTTGAAGTACTATTCTGGGCAGATCATCCGTTGGAAGGGCGGAATGCAGGTACCATTCTGGACCACATTCATAGTTTTTTTGAATACTCCGAACATTCGCTTCATTCCCTGCCGATCAAGGGCGCGCTCCCAAGGCGACTGAATCTGGATTGGTTTGATGTACTGGTCATCCATTATTCACTGTACATCCCGTTGGACTCGTACATTTCTCGCCAATCCAAAGCGCGCATTCAGGACTTTAAAGGACTCAAGGTAGTATACCTCCAAGATGAATACAGGAATGTCTGGTCTGTGGTGAAACAGCTTCAAATTCTTGGGATTGATATTCTGTTTACGTGTGTTCCTGCCGGTGAAATGGAAAAGGTGTACCCCTCGACCATTTTGCCAAAACTCAGAAAAGTAAATGTTCTTACCGGTTATGTACCAGAAGAGCTCACTCACCTTGAAGTACCACAGATTGCTCAGAGGGAAATCGATGTCGGCTATAGAGCTAGAAAACCGCCCTACTGGCTTGGCGCCCTTGGGGTCGAAAAATATGACATTGCAGACAGATTTCGGGACCAAATCAGCGATATTGCATTGAATCTGGACCTTTCCTGCGAAGAAGAGGACCGCATATATGGTGAAGATTGGATTCGTTTCTTAACGTCCTGTAAAACCACTCTTGGTGTGGAAAGTGGCGCAAGCCTAACTGATTTTACAGGTGAACTTCAGAGAGCTGTTTCGAGTTTCCTGGAGAGCAATCCAGATGCAGAGTTTCATGAAGTTCACGAACTGTTTTTCAAAGAATATGAAGGGAATGTTTGCCTAAATCAGATATCTCCGCGGTGTTTTGAAGCGGCTGCCCTGAAGACAACCATGATTCTCTATGAGGGTGATTATTCGGGCATTCTTGAGCCATGGCAGCATTACATCCCCCTGCAGAAGGACTTTGGAAACTTTCCAGAAATTCTCGAGGTCCTTCGGGATTCGGCCAGACTTCAGACGATTGCAGACAGGTGTTATGAAGAGATAGCATTGAATCCCGAATACTCTTACAGAAGTCATATCGATCAGTTTGACCGTGTTCTGGCTGAAGAATTCAAACAAAGGAAGTGCACGTCGGCGGAACCGGGACTATCAAGCGAGGAGATCGAAGCGATTTTAGAGCCGCATATTAGCGACTTTATTCTTGATACAGATCGTGCGATATTGACTACCGGTTTGAAGATTTGGAGGAGGACTCCTAATCTCGTCAAAAAAGTAGTCCGTCCAATTGTTCGATTAATCCGGTCAACGTAGCCTCTAATTATATTGCCATTCCCTCGCGGATCCGTTTCAGAAAGCAGATCCGGCAATGCAGCGTGCTCCAGACCAACAGGCTTTGGCCGAGGATTACATCATTGGCGACCGTAAGCGACTGTGGAGAAACGGAGGGGCTGACGGCGAGCCAACTGTCAGCGCCGAATTAACATTCGACACGGGCTTCTGGCGCCTTGCGCATTAGGACGCATTCTTTGATGGTCGCTCTGACTCCCTTTCATTGCCTTGCACTATGCCGTGCGGACAGCCCCAAGGGAAGGTGCGCATGGGAATAAAGACCAAGTGGGAGTATTTGCGCAGGAATACAGACGGCATCCGTTACAGAGCCCACTTGGAGCCCGGATGTCCAATAGGAACGTGTTTTGTAGAAAGCGCACACAATCACGTCATTGGTATGCGAGCCCAGAAGGATGCCCCTTCAATGGTTGATACTACTTAAGCGGTGGCCCAGGTACCGTTTGTCTGTTCCGTACAACCGTTGCCCATTCCTCGAAAGGAGAGCCACAATGGGAAGGTATACCAAGCTGAAGACTTCTCCCGAGTTCGAGCCGATACGCTTCGATCCCGCGCAAGCCGATGAAACTTAGTTCGGGATATCCGTCTTGGCTGACCAATCGGTGGTGAAGTCAGTGGCGGCGTGTTGTGTGGCACGCAATGGGTCTTCAAGTTTCCCCAAGTTTCAGTTTGACTTGCTCTCCCATGAGCCTGGAGTGCGCTTCATTCTTTCGCGCCAGCTTTATTCGAGCGCGCCTGTTTCTGACAGATCGCCCAGACTCTTCTTCGGAGCAAAAACTGTGCTGTGCAATTCTCAAAGATGGTGCATCGTAGGG
>JASMAO010000045.1 GCA_030754315.1 SAR202 cluster bacterium | reverse complement strand
AGCTTGGGAGGAGGAAGTCTTCATCTAGAGCATGCAAGAATGTATATACGTGGGGTGAGGAATGTCATGAAACATCTTGGTGTTCTGCTTGGAGAAATCGAGGTTTGTGAAACCACGCACCACTTATTTGGAGACGGTGATCTTGGTAAAGGCGCCCGTACGGATGCAGGGGGCTACTTATTGGCTCGAGTTGAGCTTCTAGCAAAAGTAAAGTGCGGAGATGTTTTAGGTGAGGTTATTGGGTTAGGCGGTGAATTACTGGATGAAATTCGAGCTCCAAAGGATGGCGTTGTGATAAGCATGCGTTCAACGCCATCTGTATCAGCGGGTGATGTCGTTTTCTCTCTCACAGAGGAGGCATGAATTTAGGGTTGTATTATGCTCAGACAGTGAGGAGAAAGGAACGATTGCCAGGCCCTACCTCCCTTTTATTCTGCCGGTGGTGGAAAGGTAATAAATAGCAATCTTTTTCTTAACTTGGATCTATTTCGTCGTTTTTGAGATCCATACGCACTGAGCTTACTTCCCTTTCACCCATTGTGAATGGTTTACCTGAAGTGCCTAATTTGAACCCCATTGCTTCGAATGCTGCTTGCTTTTCTTCGTCTTCGACGCTTAATAAAGCATGGACACTTTTGTTGCCGTGATTAATGCCCCACCTTGCTGCAGTCTGTATCAGTTTAGGCCAAGCATCTATGTGTCGTTTGTGTGTGAAACCGTCAACCCTAGATGAATTGTCATTGGTGAGACGCGTTGTCGCGAGGCCGACCACCCGGCCATCGTTTGTGTTTGCAGCGAACCAATTCCCGCGGCCGTTACTGCGCACGGTTTCGTATCTTGGGTAGAGTCCATTACAAGAAACCTGCTTGGCGTATCGTGTCGAATAAATATGCTGTGATGCATTGGAGTCGAGAACTTGCCAGTCATGTGGGGTATGGATCAACGGAATCATTGGCACGCGTTCTATTGCCGATCCGGTCCGAACGGTTGTTGTGCCGACTTCGTGAAAATAATTTACGAGGTATTCTTCAGGCGAATCACCGTTGGTAATATTCGCCATGGTCCCACTGCCTGACAGGTATCGCCAACCGTGCCTGTAATAGATCCTTGCTGCATTGCTGTTACTGGTTCCCAGAAAGATGGCACCGCCTCCCTTCTCTTTGAAGTCACTAACTGCGCGGCTAACAAGTTCGGTGGCTATTCCTGATCGCCTATAAATTGGATCAGTCGCAACCTCTCCAAAACATGCCAGTCCAGATACTGACTGACTGGTGGTAAGTAGACAGGTACCGGCTATCTTTCCATTACGACGGTCTACGTAAAGGAGATTATGATTGTCCCGGACTTCGTCTCCCAAAAAAACGCCCCGTGTCACATCCGGGTTCTGTCCGAAGATGCAGTCCCAAAATTCTGTCAGCTCATCGGTTAAGTCTTCGGAAATCGGTATTCCTAATCGCATGTTGTATTCTCCTGTCCAATCCCTGTCTCGATTGTACCCCGTCATCTTTACAAATGGGACCAATGGGGTTAGCCTCATGTACGGAACTTAAATGTGGAGGCGCAGATGCTCGCAAATACGACCAAACAGAAGCTCCGGGATGGCAAGCCGGTATTCGGATGTACAGTCCAGTTCGATGACCCATTTATTACTGAAGTGATTGGTGCTGCTGGGTTCGATTTCATCCTTATAGATGGGCAGCATGCGCCTCTCGATGGGGAGAAGATATTCAAGATGACCCGGGGCTTTGCACCCACTGAGTCACAGGTGATAGTGAGGGTGGTTTGGAATGAAACTTGGCTCATTAATCAAGCGTTGGACATGGGCGCTGATGGAGTCATAATTCCACTTCCAAATACTGCCGATGAAGTGCGTAGAGCAGTAAAAGCTGCGAAATATCCCCCGAAAGGTGTCAGGAGTAATGGTCCTCGGAAAACGGATCATCTGGGCGGATTTGGAGAATATCAGGCTCGTGCTAACGAAGAGACGATTGTCTGGCCACAGATTGAATCTCAGGAAGCGATCGATAACATCGATGAGATTCTACAGGTTGAGGGGATTGACGGCATAATGGTTGGTCCAAGTGATTTGGCTTATTCATTGGGACTCCAACCTCCCGATCTACTTGGTCATCCAAAGGCTGAAGAGGCGATCCAGTTCATCCTGGATAAATGCGATGAACACGGTGTACCATGGGGCATGTTTACCCAACCGTTTGAAGTGGCAGAAAAATGGCTCCGTCGCGGCGGTAAAATTGTCACTGTTGGTAGTGACTACGGCTTCATTACGAGTGGAGCCGCCACGGCAGTAAGTGGTGCGCGAAGAGTAATCGACTCGTTATAGTCCTATCCTGGATTCAAAATCTGGGACACCGACGATTCCCAAGTTGAGTTGAAACAGGCTGCCAGCTTCGGTTCCGGCTTCGGGTCTGTTATCTCCGCCAATAGTTGTAACAAATATGTCAGTCATGTCGGGGCCTCCAAACGTGACGCTTGACACAATGTTTGCGGTAGGGAAATGAACCGTGCGGTCTTCTTCACCGTCGGGTGAATAACGGACCAATTTCCCACCGCCCGCACGTGCTGACCAAACAAAACCTTGACCATCCACGGTCATTCCGTCAGGCATGCCTTCGTGGTCCGCGTCCGGGGTGCTGACGAAGATTCGCTGATTTGAGATATCACCTGAAGCCTCGTCGTAGTCGAAAATGTAGATGGCATTTGCGATTGAGTCAGTGTAATACATCTGCTTTCGATCAGGTGTAAAGCCAAGACCATTAGAGATACCTATGCCGTCCAGGAGTTCTGTGATTGTGCCATCGGTGTCCAGCCGATAGAGCTTGCCGGTGACGCGTTTAGACATAGCATCTTTGTCATCGAGTGCCATAGTTCCACAAAATACCCGACCAAATGGGTCGGCTATAACGTCGTTAAATCGACTCTTTTCTTCGCCCGGCAATCTTTCGATAACGGTTGATAGGTCACCAGAGGCGGTCAGTATTGCGATTTTGCCGTACTCCATGAATAACAATTGGGAGCCATCAGTTTGAATGGTGAATCCACCTATGACTTGCCCTTCAAAAAACATTTCATGCCCACTGGTGTCAGGATCATAGCGAAACAATTTCCCGCCTAGAATATCTCCCCAGTAGAGGCGTTTTTCCTGTGGGTGCCAGAGTGGCCCCTCTCCAACTATGTTTTTGTAATCTGCAATTACCCTAGGATTCATGTTGGTGCTCCATGTTGAAGTGTAACTAGTGATGATGCTGCCGATTTAACTTACCATAAATCAGTGCCCGTTGGGTTCGTGTGCGGTATCGGTCTTCCTACAGGAAAAGACAGCGATACATATTGTTGATTGGTGGATTCGGTTTAGTATTCTTTGTAAAGCAAGGCGCCGACAATTGAGACCCAACTGCTGTTGGACTGGTCAGCAGGACACTGTGCATATCCAGTTGATAGCCCGTAGCTAGACTCGGCAAGCTTTAATGTCATATAAATGGCTGACAGACCGCAGATCCGCCGCGCATCCGATTCGGAGCGAGACAGAGATAAGAAAGACTCTGCATCTCCAGAGCAGATTGCTTGAATAGACTCTGCATCTTTAGCGGCCAATCGGGTTTTATCTACAGAGCTGGCCGGTTTGTGATCACCAAAAGCGGGGCCAATGTGAGCCAGATCGCCGGCGGCTACAACTAAAGTACGCCGGTCTGCAGTGACCTTCCGTAGGTATTCGATGGCAACTGAAATGGATTCGTCGCTGTTGGTATCTCTGTCCTCGGATACGAAGGGTTGGAAGGAACCGCATAGAATGGGAACCAAAGAAATTTCGCGATTGCCTAGATAATAATTTAGCCAGACCAAGGCTAATTCAATTGAGTGTTCTTTAACGTGATGAAGTTCTTCTGAAAAAGCACGCTTTTCCCCGATCGTTTTAGCGAGTCCTTCTACGATCTCGAGGTCGGTTGGAATAATGCCGTGCGGCGTCATGTAATTTTGGCGGGTCGGTGTAAGTGCTCCGGCAGCTCCTGAATGATCGGTGCCGAACATGACGATCGTTTCTATGTCTGCTAGGTCCGGTCGGGATCGCTCGAAGAGTTGTGCGTAACTTTTGCCGCCACGGTCATAGTCTATGTGTGGGCAAACCATAGCGACGAGCTTCGCATTACTGGTCTCAGATTCATCAGATCGTTTAATTTCAGATACAAAGCCTGATATCTGTGTGTTGAGTTCTGTAACCTCAGAAGGATAAACAATGCCGGTATGCGATGATTTCCGGTACGGCGCTTTCCTGTAGACTCTAAGCGCACTTTCGGATGCTTGCTTAAAAGCCTCACTTTCAAGAAGAAGTGCTTGTTCCATACCAGCAACGAAACTTTGTATTTGTTCAAGGCTGAGTGTCAGACCCGCACGTAAAGCAAAGTCACTTTGAAGCCGTCGGAAGTTGCGGGTACCGTCGCATAAACCAAGCAGCTGGACCATATTTTGAGGGACTAGCAACACTTTGTCAGAGAGGCCTAGGCGGTCCTGGAGACGCATGTGGCGAGTACCTTTATGGAAGATCCACTGCGCGTCAACGTTACGAAGTTTGGGGTTGTCTATACCAGGTGTTGGCAATATTCAAATAAGGATGGTTGGGTTTTGGTGTATGGTCGCTGTTCCGGGCTGGTCACATGGGGGATTGTATGAGATCGTTCCAGCTTGATTCTGTAATTCGATGGTATTGAAGGCTGCCCATCTTCTTCAAGTCTTCGACAAGTTGATCGGCTTGTGATCGTTCTAGACAACCTACCAACCATTGCTCCACACCATTGTGCTGAACCTCCATGTTGAGGTTGAAGCAGCGATTTTTAGCGACGACCTCTGAGCAGTATCCGGTATTGGGGGCTGCAGTCGTAAGAATCCTGATGAAAGATTTATCCTCCGTTCGTTCAAGTTCCTTGGCTACCTCAATTTCCCCTGAGTTTTTCAGAAAGCTCAGTGCGTCCTCCACATCTTCCTCTGTCGGGTTTTCAATAATAAGGATTTCATCGGCTTGGGTTGGGTTGAGTATAAAACCCCCGGCGCTAACAATTTTCAGACTAGGAAGAGCTCGTGACATCCTGTTGACGAGACACCCTTCGTGGACTATTCCAAACTCAAGTTTGAACATACTTTCCTATTTTCACCTCTTTCAAATCGGACATCAAATCATTTTGTGGTTAAGGTCTGCCTTTACGGGGCCACTCGTTGATAGAAATAGCACCATAGAGGTACGAATCTATATCTTTAACCAAAGCCTACCCGTACCGTGCCAAACTATACCCAGGGCCAAAAATAGTTTCAATGGCATGTAATTGTCAAGAGCAATTACTGTGCCAAACCCATTCTGATTATCTCCTGTTCGGATAGAGTTGTTAGATGGTTAACTCCGTACCCAATACATCTGGGGTCGGTGCAATGTTCTATTTGTACCCGATCCTTAGGCCGCTGCTAAGGGGGCAGTGATTATGCCGCCTTCCACGGGCCAACCACTTCGTTAAATACGTTGAAACTTCCGAATGGAAGCAGGGCCTCGGACATCTGCGACGTATATGCTGCCCTCAGAGTCAACACAAATGCTGTGACCGGCCGTGAGTGTACCCTCCCCCGGCCCACAGGCTCCTTTCCAAGAGGTGATAAGCTCGTGGTCTAATGTCCAGATGCTGATGGCGGAACCATTGCCTTGTTCAATCACATAAGCGATTTCGTTCCGTATCCAGACTTCACATGGCTCGTTGAAATCGCACCACTCTTCCAAGTATGCACCATCATAGTCGAAGAGTTGGATACGGTGATTCATACGGTCACAAATGAATACTCTATTGCGGCTGTCGACAGTGACATTGTGTAGGAGGGCGAATTCGCCTGGACCATCACCAGGGTTTCCCCAAGAACGTACTAGGTGCCCACTTGAAGAAAATCTGTGAACTCTGTAATTCCCATAACCGTCTGATACAAATATATCCTCGGAAAAGGTAGTGTATAAGCCAGACGGCTGGTTAAATGGCTTCCCGAAAACCGTGGGTGAAGGGGAGAGTTTGTTGCCCAACACGCGCACAACTTTGCCGCTCGATGTGTGCTGGCTTGCTATGTGGTATTCACGGTCAACGACCCAGATATCTCCAGATGGTTCGATGTGAAGACTGTGCGGATTGGTGGAAAAGGAACCCTCACCCCACGACGAAATAAACTTGCCGGCAATGTCCCAAATGGTGAGAGGATGTTTGCCAAGGCTGAGTACATGGATTTCATCCTGAGCGTTCACTGCCACGCCGACGGCGGTATCAAAGCTCCAGTACCGAGGCATTTCCGGCCAGTTAGCTACCGACTCATATTTGAAGTCACCGTCGCCCAAAACCCCCATTTAACTTGCCCCAGTTATGAATGGCCCGAATGGGTCGTACTTTACGTTTAGGTGAGGAGTGGATATCCGTGTATTTTTTCGGTGCCTTGATTCCATCAAAGCGTCCATAACTCCACTTACTAGTAAAGAGCGCTCTACTGGATATTGTGGCTTGCCCGTTAAGAACATCTCCTGGATATTGAGCCCTTGGTAGGTGAAAGGGTCTTGGAGCCTCCCATTGGAGTTGAATTCGGTGCTCTCTACTTGCCCGTTTATACGGGCTGCATACCCGAATCCGCGTAGGTGTCCATCCAGCATCAAAGTTGTTGCTTTGAATCCATCAGTGTATTCCAAGATGAACACCGCTGGATTCTCGCAGTTGTCCTCGATCAGTCCAAAGTCCTTTGCCTGAATTTGGGCCTCGGCTGCATCTGCCAATTCTCGTGGCCACATGCCTTTTTCCCCGGACTTCCAAACGTCATCACCCTCCAAGCATTGTACTGACGCTATGCCTGTCTCACCTCCACTTCGTCGTTCCACCATGCACTGCAGAGCCTCCAATCCATGGAAACCGTAGGAGTCCAGACCGTATAAATAAGGATGGAAGTACCCTATGGACAGCGCCTCCTCAATTTGGGTCCCTATTTCATGTTCTAGAAATGGTTTGCGGTCCACCACCGGTAGCGCTGAACCTGCCATGAATGGTAACTGAAGCATTTTCGCGCGCTCGTAGATCCACAGAGAATCCGCCCATGTATATGAGAGATGCTTGTCACTGAAAACGGGCACGGGACGTTTCGATGTGGCAATAACTCCGCAGACCTGCTCGAATAGGTATCTACGGGGATACATGCGCCTATCGAACTCGTTTCCAGGGTAATCACCATGTTCTCCGATAATAAGGACGCCGTCTACAGCTAATTCACCTTCATCCCAGTCCGCGCCTGTGGGCCAATGGCTAGTAACGGGAGGTGTTAATGTTAAGGCGCTGCGTATGCTCGGATAGACCGGGATGCCATACTCCTGGAATAATTCCATTCCTACGTCCAGTGGATGCAATTGGTCCATGTACATCGATACCAGGTCAACTGAGGGTTTGACGACGCCATTTACCGTAGGGAATCCGGTGCAGAACTTGGAAACGATGAGGTCCGCATGGGAATTCTCAAAATATGTTGTTACGATTGCGGCTATTTTTTTCCGATCCGCCATCTGTTTAAACCCTAACGTAATTTAACATCGGAAACTAGGGGAGATAGTATCGTAGTAAACTACCAATGTCGCCCCCTTTTCTGCCCTTGTCGTCGTTTTTGGGCTTGGTTAAGAAGGACGCAAGTTTACCAGTAGAGTCCATTGGGCTGTCACGGTGAAGCTGCTAGGGACGTTCATTGATTGAGAATCAATTTAACTGGAGCGGGAGAGGGGATTCGAACCCCCGACATCTTCCTTGGCAAGGAAGTGCTCTACCGCTGAGCTACTCCCGCTCGCTAGTTCAAGTAGAAGGCCGATCCCCCTTCTCGATGGAGTTTCAAATCAGCCCTAACTTTGAAGTGCCGAGGGCCAGAATCGAACTGGCGACACCAGCATTTTCAGTGCTGTGCTCTACCGACTGAGCTACCTCGGCTCGTACCCCAATGTTACTGTGCGTTTAGTCTACCAATCAAGGGGCTCGATTAAATGACGTTGCCTTTTAATGAATTAGGGTTGTTGATTAACCAAATTATATATGGTGCGATTAGGGGACCATTACTCGTTGTCTTACTATTCGGGTGGTGCAAATGTCAGTGCCGTCGCTGGGTTATCCACCAAAATGTTGTGGACGTATTCCTCCGAATAGCCTTCTAATCTCATGCGGGGTGCTATTTGAGACGGCAAATATGCATACCCATGGCCTCCGTAAGTAACCAGTCGGTCTTTAGTGCAAATGTCCTGGGCTACAACCACTTTGTTTTGATATCCCTCGGAAATGATCCATCCTATGTCCTCGATCCTTTTCGCGTCACTGGGCATCTGAATCGTAGGGTTCATTGGGTAAGAGGAGGTTTCCCTTCCGAAGAGGTCCCATTCTAAATAACAGCCCGCCTGGGCGATCTGAGTTAGAGTAGAGCGCTCAAATACAGTGCGATCTAAGTGTCCAATGATGGTTCTACCTAAGTCGCCACCGGATTGATCTATGATATCTATGATTTCCAATGGGGCCAACTCGTTTCGACCTGGATGGATTAACATCGTTGCGCCGGTTACCCGTTGAGCGTAAGTGGAGGCTCGCAAGACCTTTCGTTCATTCTCTGTCAGTGGCCATGAGCAACCCACTTCCCCGATTATACCTGACTTCACACGGTGTGGGCCTACGCCTTCTGTGATATCTCTAATGATTTCTTCAGAGAGGTCTTTTTCTGACCTGTTAGCCATGTTCCCGGGGTGGGCTTCGTCGACGTAGAAAGATGAACCCATGATGATATGCAGGTCGGTGGCACGGGATATTCGTGTAAGCCCGACTGGATCGCGGGCGATTCCGATGCTCGTCGCATCGACAATCGCGTCCCCTCCATGACGTTTGTAAAGAGCGGCTTCTGTTATGGCGGTGTCAACTTCCGTTAGTTGAACGTTGTCTAGGTTGTAAAGGTTATAGTGCCTAACGTACCCTATGTTGTCTTGGGATAGCTGCTCATAGTAAAGGTGTCTTGCACTTGACTCTTGTGGTGGCGAGTGAATGGGCTGAAGATCTATAAATAAATGCTCGTGTGTCGATGTCACACCTAGACGATCCGGATCGATCAACCCGAGAACCGTCTGGATTTTGCCCGTTTGCTCCGTCATAAACAAATCTCCGCAGTTTTATACATGTTGCCAGTGACGGCCTCCACTTGCTGCGCAGTCTAACATACGAGAAACGAATTTCTAGGACTCGATTGACATTCCCGTGGCTAAGGGCCTTGCCTATGATGGTGGATTTACGGTAAATTGAACGCTGGGAATATCCGCAAAAATCAAATGCTGATTCAGTGAGTTCCAACAAGAGGGAGGAACATCCATGGTCTCTACTAAATCTGATAGGAAACTTGTCGTGATCCAGTTGTCTGGTGGCAATGATTATATGAACACGATTGTGCCCTATACGAATGGGCTATATTACGACAATCGGAAAACGGTTAATATTCAGCCAACCGAGGTGCTGGATATAGACGGTGAGTATGGGTTTCGATCGCACATGGAGCCCATAAAGGATCTATGGGGCCAGGGAGACGTGGCCATCATAAACGGCATTGGTTACCCCACCCCCAACCGTTCCCATTTCCGATCAATGGATATCTGGCACACAGCCTTGCCAGATGACATCGGTAATGAGGGCTGGTTAGGTCGCGCAATCCGTGAACTAGATCCAAAAGGAGAGAATGTGCTCACAGGCGTGAATTTTGGGCGTGGTTTGCCTCGGGCGTTGGCTGTTCGGGGTGTTCCGGTCGCCTCCGTTGGGAATTTGGAGACCTATGGCCTTTTCAGTGACATATCTGATGATTCGTCTCGGGATTTGGCTCTAGAAACATTTGCTCAAATGTATGGCAATGCCAATGGCGGAGATGCCGTGATGAAGTTCTTAGGTCAGACTGGTATGGATGCGCTTAAAGGAGCCGATATTCTTAGCACGGCCCCTGCAAAGTATTCATCTACGGTGGAGTATGCTGCGGATCCTTTGTCGCAGAGCATGCGCAGTGTGGCCCAAGTATTGTTTGCTGATCTTGGCACGCGCGTTTTCTATACTCAACATGGCAGTTTTGATACCCATTCCGGTGAGAGCGCGACACATCAGCAACTCTGGATGGATGTGTCAGCTGCAATTGGCGACTTTACTGCTGATCTCAAGGAGCATGGTCGTGAAGATGAGGTAGCCATCCTCGTCTTCACCGAGTTTGGCAGACGGGTAAAGGACAATGGCTCCGGTACTGACCACGGATCAGGTGGAGCCGCTTTTGTTATAGGAAGCTCTGTTGAGGGCGGCATGTATGGCGAGTATCCGTCTTTGAAGGAGCAGGACCAATTAGAGGGCGATCTCCACTACAACAACGATTTTAGGACGACGTACGCAACCTTGTTAGAACAATGGCTGGGTCTTGAGGCGGCGCCAATTGTTAACGGGCACTTTGAGCAGTTCAGTCTTTTTAAAAATTAACAACTAGCGGCTAATTGCAACTAGCGGGAATAAGGTGGCTAAGGTTACGGTTTTATCCAGGCTTCACAGAACCCGCATCGCAGGATAATTTATCTGGGAGGACGTGAGTTGAGTCTACAAGATATAGCATTGATGGCCCATCTTATGCGAAGGGCTGGCTTTGGTGCCACATACCAGGAAATTCACGAGAATGTCTCCGATGGATATGATCATACTGTTGACCATCTTTTGGACCCCAATGTGTCAGATGGGATACAGCAGGATATGCTGAGACGCTACCATCCTGACCACTCGGGTGGGCTTGGTACCGCTGGGATGGCTTTTTATTGGCTTCACAGAATGGTGCAAACCCAGACACCATTGCGTGAGAAAGTCGCGCTGTTTTGGCACCACGTATTCGCTACCGGGTATGGGAAGCTAGCTCAGGGTCGGGTCCTGATGGACCAGGTAGAGATGTTCAGGCAGCACGGGTTTGGTAGTTTGAAGACGCTGTTGATCGAGCTTTCCCGTGACCCGTCGATGATTATATGGCTTGATAATCAAGATAATCACAAAGGAGCCATCAACGAGAACTATGGCCGTGAGTTGCTCGAATTGTTTTCCATGGGTGTGGGGAATTATTCCGAGGATGATATAAAGGCGTGTGCTCAGGCGTTTACCGGCTGGACAGTCAGTAATGCCAAGTACATGAAAATGAGAGCCGACAACGATTCCCTGTGGCCTTACGGGCGTCTTAATCTGCATTTTGAATTCGATGAGGATGATCACGACGGTAGTGAAATGACGTTTCTCAATGAGACCGGTGTTTTCAATGGGGAAGAGGTGGTAGACATCATTTGTCGGCAGCCTGCTACGGCTAACTTCATCTCACGACACATGTACAATTTTTTTGTTGCGGATGAACCTCCAGTACCTCAATGGCCATACAGAGAACCCAGAGACCCTGAAGCCATCCAGATTCTTTCTGACGCTTACTTCGAGAGCGGGTATAACATTGCGGAAATGCTCAGAGTGATGTTTAAGTCAGAATTTTTCAAGTCTGAAAATGTCCGGTCAGAGAAGGTGAAGAGCCCCGCTGAATTGGTTGCTGGAGTGCTTAGATTAACAGGAGAGTCTAGGAAACTGACCCCTAAACTACAGGGCGATGCGAATTTACTTGGAGTGATGGGCCAGCAATTGCTCAACCCTCCCAGTGTTGAAGGTTGGCACACAGGCACTGAGTGGCTTGATACTGGAAACTTGGTGGAGCGGATCAACTACGCGGCAAGCAAGTTTGCGGATGTTAATAAACCTGGGATTAAAGAAATGATTGGTAGATTGGCAGCTGATGCCGGAGGGGTTGCTACACCTGAGACGCTAGTCCAGGATTGCTTGGATCAGATGGGGGCGATTTCACTATCTAAAACAAGCATGGATGCCCTTCTAAATCAGGCATCCAAAACTGGGAAAAGTGAAATCGGTACTGATGAAAGAGAAACGGACGAAGATATATTAGGAGAGTTGCTAAGATTGGTTGCAGCTACTCCAGATTTCCAACGTTGTTAGGCGTCAGAACAAATTGACTACTACACGGACTGCAACCGACTTCCTCGTATATGATCGCACTCTTGGCGTGGCTGCTATGGAGTTCCGCGGGTTTTATTACCCTGTCGACCTGGCAATCAACAAAGAAGGCAGGATATATGGTCTAAATCGTTCGCATGAGGGAGATCCGCGTGGAGTACGGATTTGCATGTTTGATTATGACAGTAACTACTTTGGGGCTTTTGGTTCGGTGGGTGAGGAAGACGGTCAGTTTACATGGGCAACATCCATAGCTATCGACCGTGAAGGCCTTGTTTATGTTTCGGATGAATATACAGATCGCATATCTATTTTTGATTCAGAAGGCAACTATCTACGTAAATGGGGTGAGCATGGCGATATGCCTGGGCAGATCGATGGGCCTGCTTCCATGGCTTTTGACAATGATGACAACCTTCTCATATCAGATCACCGGAATAATCGAATTCAGAAGTTCACCAAGGATGGCAGGTATGTCTCTTCGTTTGGAAAAGAGGGTGAGGGTGACGGCGAGTTTAATTTGCCCTGGGGTGTGACTGTATCATCATCTGGGGATTTGTATGTCGTTGATTGGCGTAACGATCGTATTCAACGGTTCACATCAGACGGCGAGTTCAAGTCGAAGTACTGTGAATCTGGGTCAGATGAAGGGCAGTTGAACCGTCCGGCCAGTGTAGCTGTTGACAAGAGCGGTCATATGTATGTTGCGGATATGGGGAACGACCGCGTTCAAGTTTTTGATCCTGACGGCGGGTTTGTGATGACACTCGAAGGTCAGGCAACTGTATCTCCTTGGGCCCAGGAATTTCTTGATGCTAGTCCCACAGAGGCATCTGCTAGGTATGAATCCGACCTACGGGTGGCATTAAATGCACGTACCGGAGGGACCTATGAGAAGAGATCTCATATAGAGCATCTGTTTTGGGCACCCATCTCGGTCAAGTTGGACCTAGAAGGCAAAATCTATGTTACAGACCGTAATCGACACAGGGTTCAGGTATATCGACGGGTTTAGTGAGGTTCTCCGAAAGGCTCTCTGAAGAAAGGTTGGCTGAAGGTGGAATCTCGGACTCTACAGGAGGATGGCATGGGCCTCAGAGACACCAAATTGATGGCGCATCTGTTGCGCAGGGCGGGTTTTGGTGCCACGCATATCGAGCTCGAGGATTATCTTCAGAAGGGCTATGAAGCCACCGTAGAGAGTCTACTTTATCCAACCGACTCGGATCATATGCCGGAAGACATCATCAGACGGTACCATGTCGACCAATCCGAGCTCAGACAGTATGATGCTGCTGCTGCGAATTGGATGTACAGAATGATTACTTCCAAGAGTCCACTCGAAGAGAAGATAGCGCTTTTTTGGCACAGCCTTTTCGCGACCGGATACAGTAAGCTCAACCAGGCTCGATCGTTGTTGAATCAGATCGACATGTTCCGACAAAATGGATTGGGCAGGTTTGATACCTTGCTGCTAGAGCTTTCTAGGGACCCCGCAATGATCATATGGCTGGATAATGATCAAAACCACAGGGACGCGATCAACGAGAATTATGGTCGTGAGTTGCTCGAGTTGTTCTCAATGGGGATAGGTAATTACACCGAAGAGGACATAAAAGAGTGCGCAAGAGCGTTCACTGGTTGGACTTTAGGCAACGTAGAGTACATGGCAATGAGGGCATCGAAAGACTCGATATGGCCATATGGTCGGATAGCTTGGCACTTTGGATATAGGCCAGAAGATCACGATGACGGAGAAAAGACATTTCTGGGAGAGACCGGCAATTTCAATGGCGAAGACATCATAGACATCATCAGCAAAAACGACGCTAGTGCTCGTTTTGTGGCAACTCGGCTGTTCCAGTTCTTCGCGGCCGATGAAATCGACGATGAAGGCGAGAAAGTTGTAGAGAAGATGATGGAATCCTACTTTGAGTCGGGCTATGAGATCCGGTCGATCATCAGAACCCTGTTCAATTCCGACTACTTCAAATCTGGGAAAGCCAGGTATGCTCGAGTCAAATGTCCTGTTGAGCAAGTAATAGGTACAATTCGATTAGCCGGCAGCTATCAAAAGCCAGATCTTGGTGTTAACGAGGTCGCCAGTCAGGCCTTTTACATGGGTCAAGGATTGCTTATTCCTCCAACGGTGGAAGGCTGGCATGAGGGAGCTGAGTGGATTGATAGTGGTGCGCTTGTGGAACGTGTGAACTTTGCTGCAAATGAGTTGCGAAAAACTAAAGAATCTGGCGTTCGCTCGATTATTGACAGGATGTCAGTTCAGAACGGTCATGCCTTGACTCCCAATGAGATAGTGGATCTAAGCCTTGATTTGTTAGGTTCAGTAGATGTTGGGGAAAATACCCGGACGGCTCTCGTTCAGCACGTTCGTGAGAAGGGAGACGTAGATCTTCGGAACACGTCCCCTGGAGACGAATCGGAGAGACGCGTGGGAGAACTACTCAGCCTGATTGCCTCGTCGCCTGAATTCCAGATGGCATAACCTGCTTCGATCCTATTTGTTTAACATTAATCATAGGGGGAGCCGTGAGCACAGAGATGGCGCCTGGGTCATTGACACTTAGTTATGTTAAGACCATAGGCATATGCAACAATGGTTTGAATGGTCGTGGGTTCACCAATCCGGTGGATACAGCCGTCAGTCGCGACGGCAGGATTTTTGTACTTAACCGGTGTGATCAGGCCCGTGCGGAAGCTATTCGTGTTGGTATATGTACGATCGGCGAAGACTATTTGGGCGAGTTTGGTGATGGTGTTGGGGACGGGGACACCCAGTTCAGACTCGTTGCCGGGATGGCTTTTGACTCTGAAGACAGGCTTCATATCGTAGACGAAGGGGCCAATCGAATAACGGTTTTTAACTCGCAAGGTGTTTTTCTCTCGAAGTGGGGTTCCCCCGGTATAGGAGACGGAGAATTCAATGGTCCATCGGGTATTGCTTTCGACTCATGTGGCGATTGTTACATTTCGGATCAACACAATAACCGTATTCAAAAATTTACATGGAATGGGGAATTCCTAACGAAGTGGGGGGGACTTGGGGACGATTCAGGCCAACTAAATATGCCGTGGGGTATAGGAGTGGATCAAGACGATAAGGTATATGTTGCTGATTGGCGTAATGATCGCATACAGAAGTTTTCATCAAACGGAGAACATATCGCGACATTTGGTGAGACAGGACAGAGCGATGGGCAGTTCAGTCGTCCGTCTGCGGTTGCTTTGGATGCCCGTGGCAATATATATGTAGCTGACTGGGGGAATGAGCGTGTGCAGGTCTTAGACCCACAAGGTAATTTCCTGTTAAAAATTCGTGGAGAGGCGACAATATCCGAGTGGGCAGCCGATTTTTTTGTCGCGAATCCAGATGAGGTTGAGGTTAGAAAAATTGCCAACCTTACTCCGGTTCTTCCACCCCGATTCGACACGCCGTACCAGATCTCTTCGCAGACGGAACCATACTTCTGGGGTCCCGTTTCTGTGAAGTTGGACGGTGAGGGTCGATTGTACGTTACAGAAACTAATAGACACCGGTTCCAAGTCTATCAAATTGACTAAGTGATCTCTATAGTCAAACTTGTTCGTAACCTACTAGTAATGCTATTTTGCGAAATGTGAAGGGAGAACGATGTCATGCGTATTGGGACCGGGATTAACACTTACGAATGGCAAGAGAATTGGGTGAAGTATCCGGCTTCTGAAAGCCTACAATCCGGATGGTCTCATCACGGAGTCGCTATAAGCGAAACGGGTGACATTATTACCTATCATCCAGGCGATCCGACTGTGATGATTTTTGATCAGGAGGGCAATCTGAAAAGCTCGTGGGACGCGAATTTCGCCGATGCCCACGGGATCACTCTTGTGAAAGATGGTGATACTGAGTTTCTTTGGATTGCCGACAATGGTGCCAAAAGACAGGCAGGCTACCAATACGAATATCCAAGTGATATGGGCAGAATTGAAGGCAAGGCCATCAAGATGACATTGGATGGACGTATGGTTCTGCAATTGGCACAACCGGATCGGCCCAAGTACCGTGATGGTGATTACAAACCGACGTGGGTAGCGGTCAATGAAGCTCGTAATGGGGGTAATGAGGATGTGTGGGTCGCCGACGGTTATGGGCAGAATGAGGTTCATCGCTACACCAAGAATGGCGATTATACAGGCACAATAGATGGTACCGAGGGGACTGCCGGTCATTTCAACTGTCCCCACGCTATCTTCGTTGATACTCGGAAGAACGACCCTGAACTCTACGTTGCTGATCGTGGCAACGGCCGAATACAAGTGTACGATATGGATGGGAGCTTCAAGCGCTCGTTTGGAGACGATATATTTATTACTCCCAGCGGTATAGTAACTGATGGGGATTTGATGGTCGTTGCAGAATTGAATGCGCGCATCACAATCCTCGACATGGATGACAAACTAGTAACTTACTTGGGTGATAACCACCAGGTAAGTGATGGAGCAGGTTGGCCGAACGAACTAGACTCTGTTGGCGTACCATCTCGGACAAGTCGGTTGGAGGCTGGCAAATTCAACAGTCCGCATGGTCTTGGTGTTGATGGAGATGGTAACTTATATGTGGCGGAGTGGTTGATAGGAGGTCGTTTTACCCGCCTGGCGAAAATATAAACATCTTCCGATGTCTTATCATTAATATTGCAGAGATGATGCGCGAAAGAGGAACTGATAGAAATAAAAGGGCTGAAATAGCCGGCATTTTGAGAGTACCGTCCTGATGAAATGGATTGATTCACACGTTCATGTATGGACACCTGACACACCAAGTTACCCAATCAAGACTGGGACTGATTGGGACGACCGATTTCCCAAAGATTTCACTCCTGAGACTCTATTTAGGTACGCGCGCCCGTCACAAGTTCAACGTTTCGTTTTGGTTGCTCACCAGGTCTATTACGGCACTGACAATTCTTACATGCTGGACACACTCCAGAGATGGCCTGAGGTGTTCCGAATAGTTGGATTTGTCAATCATCGCGGTGCCAAAGTGGCTGAAGAAATGAAGGATTTGCAAACTCAGGGTGTGACAGGGTTTAGGATAGTGCCTGACCCTGGGAGAGAAACGATATGGTTGCAAGAATCTGGCTACTCTGACATGTTTAGCATAGCGGCTGAGACCGGCCAATTAATTTGTCCGTTGATTCGCCCCAAGTCCATGCCTGAACTTGACCGAATGTGTAAACAGCATCCCGACACATCAGTGGTTATTGACCACTTAGCGTCAGTGGGGTTAGGAGGAGACCTCAACGGTGAGGATATCAACTCTCTCTGCTCTATGGCCAGAAACCCGAATGTTTGCATCAAAGTATCAGCTTTCTATGCACTTGGTTCGGGGAACCCTCCTCACGATGACTTGGCTCCTTTGATTAAGCGGGTTGTGGATGCTTTTGGTTCAGAGAGGGTTATGTGGGGAAGTGATTCACCCTATCATGTGCAAAATGAGACGTACGAGGATTCAATTAAGCTAGTCCGCGACAACCTTGATTTTCTGTCTGAGACTGATCGAGAGAATATATTGTGCAAAACGGCGGAGAGGCTATTTTTCTCGGCGTGAGTTTTGAGACACTAGGAATTTTGTCTTGCTGACTGACACTGGCCGTTAATTCCCAACATTTTTTGAGGTGGTAGGTACATCATCGCTCAAACTTCGTCTGG